>JAUWDQ010000245.1 GCA_030608745.1 Pseudomonadota bacterium
TAAAAAGTCAAAATTCGATGGCAAAGTAAAAAGCTCCAAATTCAAGGCGCGCAATTCCTGAGGAATGAGGCGTACTTACAGTACGCTGCAGTGACGAAGGATGCAGTGCAACGCAGAAGTTGGACTTTTTACGAAGCCATCATTCTTAGTGAAGCGGAACGGCCACAAACCTAATGTTTGAGCCCAAAGGGCGAGTTTTAGGTTTGCAGTAAAGCGAACTTTAGAGTGGTCAAAAATTCTTTTCAGAGAGCGAAAGGGGGTTTGGGCAACAAACCCCGCGCTATTGATAATAAAATATTATCCCGCTATTATTGCAAGAATTGCAGGTTCGGTGGTGCCGAGAATTCGTCATACCATGACAATGAGAGCATGTTGAGTCCTTCATAGGAGACTCATGCGTCAGACCTGCCAAAGGCCATGCAAACTGGATACCGTGAAATCTCCAGCTTAGCATAGCCCTCTCTTTCCAGGCGGTGTGCGAGACGGTTGCAGGTATGCCTAAGGTTCTTTTGATTCACGCGACAGATCCCGACCTTCAGCTAGCGGAACAGCCTTTGATGCCTTTCCCCGTTCTGGGACTAACGACCATAGCCGCGCTCTTTCCCGAGGAATGGGAGGTATCGGTCATCGATGAAGATGTTCAGCAGGTTGATACCTCGCAGAAGGCCGACCTTGTGGGAATCTCGACCCTGACCCTAGACGCCCCCCACGCTTACAGGCTCGCGGACGCTTTCAAACAAAGGGGGATGCCTCTCCTGATGGGGGGAATGCACCCCTCGGCGCTTCCCGAGGAAGCGCTGGAGCACTGCGACGCCGTCGTGGTGGGAGAGGCCGAAGGCGTCTTCTCGAAAGTACTCGATGATTTTTCAAAGGGAACCATGCGCGGCATATATCGGGGAAGGCAGGTAGACCTCGCAAAAGTCCCGAGCCCGAGGCTTGATCTGTTGCAGCAGTCTCACCGGAAGATACTCCAGCCTGTCCAGGCCACCCGCGGATGCCCTCACGACTGCGAGTTCTGTTCAGTCACTGCTTTCTTCGGACACCGGTATCGCCTGCGCCCAGTTTCTGCGGTCGTCGCCGACATTGAAACGATGCTGGACTCCGCGCGCTCGAACATAATCTTTTTTGTCGACGACAACATAGCGGGCAGGCCAGACTACGCAAAGGAGCTTTTCAAGAACCTTATCCCCCTGAAGATAAGGTGGGCCAGCTTTGCCTCTGTCACAATGACCCGTGACAGAGAGATCATGGAGCTTGCGCGGAAATCGGGTTGCATCGAGCTCTTTATAGGATTTGAATCGATTTACCAACAGAACCTTGACCTGTCGGGCAAGCAGTGGGTCCGCTCCGACATGATGAAAGAATACATAAAAATCTTTCACGACTATGGAATCATCGTGGAAGGGGCCTTCATATTTGGACACGACCACGACTCGAAGGATGTGTTCAGAAGGACCGTCGACTTTGTCCAGACCACCGCCATTCAGGTGCCCGTGTTCGGCATACTCACGCCTTATCCTGCAACAAAACTGAGAGCGCGACTTGAGAAAGAAGGTAGGCTTCTCCCCGAAGCTTCCGACTGGCGTCGTTACGACGCCTCGCACGTACTTTTCAGCCCTGCAAACATGAGCCCCCTGGAGCTTGAGGAAGGCTTTCTTTGGGCGAAGAAATACTGTTGTGCGCCCCGTTCGATCCTCAAAAGGATGTTTCGCGCGCCTAAAGTGAACTGGCTTATGGCGCTCGGACTTAACTTCTCCATGCGCGCAGGCAGGATGCGGCAGATACACCATCGGTGGCCAAGAAATACCAAAGGCCCCCTCACCCGTCCTGCCTCATGGTAGGGGTAGCATACCCATTTGCCCGGGGAAGGTTCCTTGAACCAAAATCATGGAAAATAGTTTCCAACTTACAGATATATGCTGGAAGGATGTTCATGGGGACCAAGAAATAATCAAATCCCAAGAAAGGATTATGCCTATTGACAATTTAACTTGTGCATGTTTTATTTCACGACTAATGAAAATGGGGGTTCTGGATGTCGATCAAGCTCATCTTTGGTGATACCTCGGAAGAATTCCCAAGAGATGGAGGAATCAGCACGCAAACCCTTGCTGATGGTTTAATCCACCTCCATGAGGAAGAACCGACGGCTTCGGAATTGATGGCCCAGATGATCTATGAGGATTTTGTCAAAAACCGATAGGTCACGCCTTTAGATTCCGCGTTTTCCCTCCCATTCACATACTCCAAAAACAGGACACATTTCACATCGCGGCCCCCTCGCCCTGCAGATCTCCCTGCCGAATTCGATGAGGGCGAGATGGACCCTCCGCCTCTTCCCTCGGGGAAGAATGGCTTCGAAGGCTAATCTTGTTTCCTCATAACCGGCATTAGACCTGACCATCTTCCATCGCTTGGCAACCCGGCCAATGTGGGTATCCACGGGGAAACTCCCCCTTCCCAACACCACCGATAAGAAGACATCCGCGGTCTTAAATCCTACCCCGGGGATTTTCAGTAACCTCTCCCTGGCCGTATCGAGGTCCAAACGGGAGAGGCTATTCAGATCTCCCCCATATTCCTCGAGGATAATCCTGGCGACCTCTCTGATCCTCGGTGCCTTTATGTTATAGAGGCCCGACGGTTTGATACACTCCTTGATCTCCTCCACCTTCGCCTCGGCCAAAACCTCCGGGATAACCTTAAATCTCTTCCTGAGGTTCTCAAACCCCTTTATCGTGGCCTCTCGGGAGGTATTCTGGGAAAGGATGGTGGAAACCAATCTCTCGAAGGGCGTTAACGCCCTATACCACCTCCTTTCGGGAAAAATCTCGAGAATCCTATCGATTCTTTCGGAAATTGAACCCATGGTGAGAATACCTTTGGGGGAAGCTTATCGGGGATCAAGGCGACCGAGGCTGCTTGAGAAACTCCATAACCTCCTTCTCGGAGAGATCATGCCATTCGTGATAGGCATCAGCCACCGCGAAAAAGAATCCCCTGC
This sequence comes from Pseudomonadota bacterium, assembly GCA_030608745.1. Lineage (GTDB taxonomy): Bacteria > Desulfobacterota > BSN033 > WVXP01. The sequence continues at coordinate 3,005 of JAUWDQ010000245.1, forward strand.
GGATGTTGGGACAAAGGATTTCATCCACGTGGGCCGTAATGAGCTGGATGGAGCTCTCGGGTGCTGTGGGGATGGCCACGACAACCCGCCCCGGTTCCCTCTTCTTGACGAAGTTAATTGACGCCATCATGGTATACCCCGAGGCCAAACCATCGTCCACCACGATGGCATCCCTTCCCCCAAGATCGGGAAAGGAGCGGCCACCCCGAAACACGGCATTTCGATGCTGGATTTCCTCCAATACCGGCATACAGAGTTTTCGAATCTCCTCCTGAGTGAGACGAAGCTCCCTCACCAGGGGCTCGTTGAGGAAGAGACTTCCCTCGAAGGAGAGGGCGCCAAATCCGGCCTCCGGATTACCGGGAATTGGGATCTTTCGCGAAATCACGAGGTCGAACGGCAGTCCTAGATGTTGGGAGACCCTGAGCCCGATTGGGATGCCACCTGAGGGGATGGCAAGGATCAAACCCTTCCTATCCCGATATTTTTCGAGTCTCCGCGCAAGATGATCCCCCGCCTCCAGCCGATCCCTGAAGACATGGGTTTTGTTCCTGAAGGATTGTTCCTCGATGAGTTCAGCCACCATGGACCCACCCAATTTCTCCGATCTTCTTAGTGTATGGAAACTACGGCAGAGAAGTCAATGTTGACGGCTTCGTAAAAAGTCCATCTGCCGTTCGACATGCTCACGGCCCTGAGCAAAGCCGAAGGGCTGCGTTGCGCTGCATCCCCTGCCCTGTTAAATTGAAGGCAGCCATATCAAGAGATATGGGATATAGAAGCTGCTTGAAAACAGTAACATCAAACAAAGAAAATATTTAACAGGGTAA
>JAUWDQ010000276.1 GCA_030608745.1 Pseudomonadota bacterium
TCGTAAAAAGTCAAAATTCGATGGCAAAGTAAAAAGCTCCAAATTCAAGGCGCGCAAATCCTGAGGAATGAGGCGTACTTACAGTACGCTGCAGTGACGAAGGATGCAGTGCAACGCAGAAGTTGGACTTTTTACGAAGCCATCATCCTTGGTTAAGGCGAATTACCCCATTCCCTACGATCCTTAACGCCCAGGGCAATCAGAGCAACCCCAATAAGGGGCAGGATAAGGATCCATTGGAGGGCTTTTTCCAACCCGATAGTATCCCCCAGAAGTCCGGTTACGGTTACCAGGACGGCCCCAACCCCCCAGCCCACGCCCATCATCATGCTGGATATGAGGGTGCGGTTCTCTGGCGCTATTTCCTGAGCGGCGACGATAATAACGGGGGTCGTACTCCACATAAAGATTCCCCCGGTGACGAGGAAACCCAACGAAAGGATTCCATGGCTTTTGAGAAATATGAAGAGGACTATAGGCGATAAAAGAAAGGATGCCAGCATCACCTTTTTCCTTCCCACGTAATCGGAAAGGGTTCCACCGATAAAGGCTCCCAAGGCGCCCCCACCGCTATACATGGATACCCCAAGTCCTGCAGTCAAAAGGGACCTCCCCTTTTGGGTGAGTAAAACGGATAAAAAGTTCATAAAGCTCATGCCGGTTGCGCCCCTGATTACCACAAGAACCCACAGAACAGCCAGCGAGCCTATTCTAGGGAACAGGTTTTTCCTGAGGCTGTAAGCATTGGATAGCTCTTTCCTTGAGGGTGATTCGGAGAGAAACCGGAAGAGGAATACGGTTATGATCACGCCCAAAACGATGGTGTAGACCGTTCCCCTCAACCCGAAAATGGAAACCACTAATGTAACAATGAGGGGGCCTAAAGCCATCCCCAACGTACCCCCGATCTGCCAAACGGACATGGAGAAACCGGCCCGCCTGTTACCGATGTCCCCGATCATAGCTGCGCCTTGCGGGTGGAGGGCCGAATTTCCGATCCCTCCTAAAATTATACAGAGGGCCAGAAACCAGTACGACGGAGCGATGCCCAGGAGGCTAATAAAGATTCCCGTGACCAGGGGGCCGAGGAGGACGAATAGACGCATCCCAGTACGGTCCGATATGTACCCCACTGCGGGTTGGGTGAAGAAGGAGGCAATAGCCCTGATGGTGACAAGGAACCCCGCAAGGGTCAGCGTAAGGTTGAATTTTTGGATGAGAAGTGGCATCAGTGGCGGTAGGAAATTGTTATAGGCATCGGTGACCAAATGGGCCGATGCCAGCACTATCAAGGACTTCCACTGGAGCTTCTCTCGGTCTGGGCCGAAGGGACTTGGATCAAAGGGTATCGCTCTCTTTTGCAAACTAGACTCCTTCTCTTCTCCCAAGCAGATATCTTACCACATTCCTTCAAGGCTTAACCAAAGGTAGGAGGGGATGGGTGTCTAATAGGCGAATATTATTGAAGTACTGGAAGACCTTTGGGGTAGTCCTCCTTTGGGGCAAAAAACTGATGCCATTTTTCGATAAAGAGGGCGAAGACCTTGGACCGCTCGAGCAGGGTGGGGACGATGAGGGTTTCATCCGGGCTGTGGGCTCCAGTCCCCTGGGGACCAAGGCCATCAATGGTCGGGGCATAATGGGAAGCGTGGTTGCCGTCGGATCCTCCCCCAGTGGGAATCTCATCAATGTCGACGCCCAGTTCCCTTCCCGCTTCCCGGACCAAACGGAGGAGATCCAAGCTCCGTTCGGTCTTCAACATGGGCGGAAATGCAATTCCCCCGGTCAATTCCAGCCGGATTCCTTCACGATGGGGACGGCAGATACGGTCAGACTCCTGCTGGATCCTATCTATTTGGACTTGGTCTACCGCTCGAACGTCTATTTCTGCATAGGCATGCTCGGCAATAATGTTGGACCGGCTTCCTCCTCTGACGACCCCTACGTTGACGGTGAGGCCGCCTTCAAGATCATTTAAGGCATGAAATTCCAAAATTATGCGGGCCAATTCCTCGATGGCACTAACACCCAATTCTGGCTGAGCTCCCGCATGAGCTGCTTTGCCGTGGACAGTGAGATAGTACTTTCCCACCCCCTTCCTCTTGATCACCACTTGCCCCTTGGGGCGTGCCGGTTCGAAAACACAAACAGTATCCGCTGCCTGGGCTTCCCGTATGATATAAGGGGTGGAGGTAGGGGAAAGAATCTCCTCCTCGGAGTTGAAAAGCAGGGTGAGATCGAGGGCTTGATAGAGGCCGGGATCCGCCTCCATGAGCGCATAAAGGGAATGGAGAAGGACCACGATTCCTCCCTTCATATCGAGGACTCCCGGTCCGTAAGCCTTATGGCCGTCAATGCGAAAGGGGCGCCTTTTGGCTTCCCCCTCCGGGAAAACGGTATCCATATGGCAAATGCAGAGGAGCCTCTTTGGAGAAGGTCCCCCTTTCCGAGCGAGAACGTGATCCCCGAAATCGGCTTGGGGGAGTCGCTCAACCTCGAAACCCAGTTCATGGAGTTTCGGGACAATGATGCTGCCTATCTGGTTAACCCCTTCTTTCAGGTAGGTCCCCGAATCGATATTGACGAGGCTTTCCAAGAAGGCCAGCATTTCCGCTTCCTTTTTATCGAGGCATTGGATAATTTCCCCGGAGTGTGCCATGGACTCCTCCCATCCGCCGTCGGGATTTTTCCCCTTCAAGCCATTGATCGCCCGGAAGGGGACTAGCGGAAAAGACCCCTTATCTCCTCGATATTTTTGGCGATATCTCTAATGATCAATGTGTTCGTCCTCTCATCCGCGCTGACAGTCCCGCGATCACTCAGAAATTGTTTCACCACCGGGTTTAGTCGCTGTTTACAGTCGAATCTTCAGAACTGACCTTTGGGCCTCTTTTCGCGAGCCCGTATTCGAGTCCAAAATAATAACGGGAACTTACATATGGGGAAAAAGATATAATAGACAGAGGTGTATACGGACAATCGGGGGTTTGGTTGGGATAATCGAAGGGGCTCTCCTAATCCTTCACCACCATGGCCTCTTCCAACTCCCCGACCTTTTCCCTCCCACAGAGAACTTCAACCAGCTTCAAGGCAAATTCCAAGGCCGTGCCAGGGC
>JAUWDQ010000253.1 GCA_030608745.1 Pseudomonadota bacterium
GAAGGATTTTTACACCCCAATCGGTGCTTTTTTTATTTTCCAAAAATGCGCAAGGATGTGAAAACAGGATTCTGTAGCTTAAATTCATAATTGCCAAGAATGAAGACTTAACCCATCACCTCACTCACCTCAGAATTATTAATACCTTTCTCCGAACTTTGCATTGACCTTCCGTATTGCATCGACCTGAATCTGTCTGATGCGTTCTTTGGTCACGAGAAAAGACTCACCAATTTCGGACAGGGTATCCCCCATGAATCGCCTGATGGTGATTTCAGCCTCCCGAGGTTTCAGATAGGAGAAGATCTTCGCAATAAGCCTTTCATCGTCCATGATCTCCTCGATCGGTTTGTGGCCGTCGTCGCTGATAAAACCCTTCGGGGGGGCTATGTCCTCATCTTCTGGAATTTCCAGACTTTGCACACTCATGAAGGTACCATCTTGCTCCATCTCCAGGAGACGTCGGACCTTACTCGGTTTGATGCCGGCTTTCCGTGCAATTTCCAAAGCCGTGGGTTCCTTTCCCTGTTGCCTCAGTATCCACCGTGCCTTCCAGACTTTTTTCACTTCATCCATAATATGGACTGGCACCCTGAAGGGTGTCCTATAGAAATGATCAACCAAAGCCCTCGTAATGCTGTGGTTTATCCAGACAGTTCCATACGTGCTGAATTTAATGCCCTTTTCCGGGTCGAATCGGTCAATCCCTCGAATGAGACCTTCCAGTGCTGCCCCGACTAAATCCTCGATGGGAATTCCCTTGCTCAGGTATTTTATGGCAATGCTAACAGCTAATCGAATATTCGAGTTGATCAGAAACTCCCTGGCTTCTCTTCGTTCCTTCTCCGATTTTGACCGCCGCATAATATTAAAAAGCTCAGTCTCCTTCGCATGTGAAAGGACGGGGAAGGCCCTCACGTCCTCCATGAGATACTGAAGGAGGGGTTGAATTTGCTCCATGGAAACCTCCTGTAGATATTTGGCAGAGCTTCTGCAATACCAACAAATGCTCATTGCAACAAAAGGCCTGTCATTTCCCTCCTATGGTTCGATTTTTCAGGCATCTTTCTGATTCCGGTTCCGTCTTTTGGCGAGGGTTTTGGCCCTGTGAAATTTTGTGTAAAGCGTTATGATCTCATCCGCTTCTGGCTTAGATAATCCGTACTTGTCCTGTAGTTTCTTTAGAGCCTCAATCCTGCTCATCCCTTTAATTTCCTTTATAATTTCCATTCCCATAGCTTCTTTTCCTTTACTGACGTTTCTCGAAATCTGGTTTTGATGGTTTGCTTTCACGGTCATCTCTCCGTGGCAACATGCCCCTCAGTTCCTCAATGGCTCTTTCCGATTCCAGGACAAAGACGTGATTCGGTCCCAGCTCATCCCTTAAATTCCGAAGCCTATTGTACTCATGTAAAGCCAAACCCAAATGTCCTGCCATCTGATAGACCCTGGCAAGTTTGAACCGGGCCTCGCACATTTTTGGGGCCTTTTGGATGATCTCTCGGTATGCCCAGATGGCTTCATGCAACCTCATTTCCCGGACCAACCTCTTCGCCTTGTCCATGTCGTCCTGGTAACAACGGTTCTCGTATGACGGGTCTGAATAACCGGTTCCGTAGATGACGAATGTACCTGCTGATGAGACTCGGTCCAAGACCCGAGGCAGCGCGAAACTCAGGGGTGGGATCAACAGTAACCCAACGATTACGACTCCGATCTGTCCGGTCCCGATATAGATCATGGCCAGGCAAAGGGACAGGAATACTTGGAACCAGAGCCGAATCTGACGATCATCATCCATACGGTAATCCTCCTTTCTTTACCTACCATTATTCCCCAAACAGTTGTCAGATCCGGTCACAGAGATCGCTCAACTGCAGCACCGCGCGACGGCAATAGCATCATTTGACTGTAGCACTGGAGGACAGCAACACCGCAGCACCAGGTTTTGAGTTGTTCTTTGACCGGATTTGTCACAGTCCCCATGTAGAATTGAGAATGAAATACGGGGGAGAAGTTATTCCGCAACGCGCCGATTCTTCTGTGTCCGCATCTGACACAGTCCGCGATTAACATTAAAAGATATTCGAATCTGAAGGGTGATAATTAAGAGGCTTTTTGCACACCCGAAAAAAGCAAGGGCGAAAACCGGCGGCAGCGGCTCCAAGCCTCCCTCGATAACCCGGCGGAGGATGGGGTAGGCGGGTTCAGGACAAGTTCTCGCCGAACACTGTCCAGTGACGACCGGGAGATTTTGACTCGGGCAGGGGTTTACCGTTATTCGTTTCAAACCATCAACTCGAAATGGAGGAGCTATGTCAAAGGATTTTAAAAATGATCCCGTTGATTATTCCTCTTTAATCCTTAAGGAACTGACCTACGACTGGGATAAGGATGTCCTGGTGCTCAAGGAGCTTAGGGAGAGAAACCGGGGAAATAGGAATCTCGTCCGCGCAGTTAACCACTGGCTTCTCACGTTCCTTCCGGCGGATAAAAAGGAGGGATTCACCAATCAAGTTTTCCTTGAGATTTTTTTGGACCACAAGGAGGCCCTCAGCATCATCTCGAAAGGCCTCAAGGAGGTCGTTTCGGAGGAAGACATTCGAGACAATACGCCGAAAGAGTTCACCCATAAGTTTGGGAAAGACCGTGTCAGCCTCATCCAAACAGCTCGCCGAGTGATCCTCAAACTCGATAATCCCCACTCGGAGTTCCTGAGCTTTTTAATCGACTACTTTCGGAGCGAACCTCATGGATTTGAGATTTCAGAAGTTAAGGGGGAAAAGATCTACGTTTATCACTGGGAAAAAAAGAGCATGGAGCATTTCAGACCAGTCCCGGATGAAATAGATTACCTCTTCACGTTTGGCTCAGCCCTCATGGGGCACGGACTCGAATCATATGCAGCGCCTCGCTTCAAAGAAATCCTGAATCGGGATCCAGGCGATCACGAGACCCTCCTCTGCCTGGGTCGTTGTCAGATGGCAATGGGGCTCCACGAGTTCGCGGTCAATTATCTCAGAAGGGGAGCCTCCATTAAGCCCAAAGATGGGAAGGGTTACAAGGAGTTGGGTGATTGTTACTTGGAGATGGGATTATACGCACTGGCTCTGGAAAATCTGCTGCGCGCCCGGGATTTGGGGCAGGAGGATTGGGGGGTGCACAACAACATCGGGGTTGCGTACGCGAATCTTGAGGAATACGGCCAAGCCATCGAGGCATATGAGAAGGCCGCGGAAGTCGCCCCGGAGATCGCCTCCATACGGAGAAACTTAGGTCTGGCCTACCAGAAACTCGGACAATTTGATCAGGCCATCGAGGCTTTCGAGAGGTATTCGGAGTTCGATCCGCAAAATCACGCCCCCCATCTCCTAATGGGGGACGTCTATGAGGAAATGAGTGATCATTCGCGGGCAGCGGAGGTATACGAGAAGGCTGTCCAAATACGTCGCGACTATGGGGCGTATGTAAACTTGGGGAGAGTTTACGAGAAGTTGAAACGGATAGCTGATGCCAGGACATCATATCAGGAGGCTATTAAGGTTGACTCGAGCGGCGAAGATGCAAGGGCCAAGCTTTTCCGGCTCGATCACCCGGACATAGGCAATCTCGAGGAGGAGATGGCTCAAGTGGTGAAGGATCACCCATTTCCTCATAGACGTCCCC
>JAUWDQ010000143.1 GCA_030608745.1 Pseudomonadota bacterium
AGCGTACTTCTATGTACGCCTCATTCCTCAGGATTTGGGCGCCTTGCATCTGGATCTTTTTTCTTTGCTGTCTTATTCTGACTTTTTACAATGAGGTCATCTTTGTCTAAAAAATATTTTCAGCTCTTCTGCCTCGGTTCATCACGTGATACCAGGCATCCGGATATTCTATTCTCAACGGTCTGGACATAGAAACATAGTATCAAAAACGAGAAAAAGAGGTCAATGGGTGACCCCTTTTCTGTCGAAGTGTTTCATGTGTAGAGACTGACTCAGCCCCTTACTAAAATATGTCTCAATGTCTTTGCAAAGCGTCTCTTCTCCCAGATCTCCGTCTTTAACACTCCCAATAAAAGGAAGGGTAGGATCATGAATAACCGAATCAGATCTGGGCGTGTAAATAGCTCTATTTTGTAAGCCTTTTTAACTGCCGCCTTTATACGAGAGGCAGTATAGAAATTGAATTTGATCTTCGTGCTTATTTCCTTCAATTTTTTTCGGCCAAACCGGTCAGAATAGACAGAACCACCTATACGGTCATAATAGTATCCAGATGTCTTATCTACCAGTTCTTTCAGGGGTGAATACCTTTCTATTCTCAGTTTCTGGAAAGTTATGGAATCCACTTTCAACTTCTTTGCAAATTCTGGGATGTATAGCATCTCCTCTTCTGTCTCACCGATATTCCCATAGATGAAGTAGGCGTGAATATAGAAGTTGTATCTGTTCAGAACCTTAAAAGCCTCCCTCACTTGTTTTACGGTGAAACCCTTGTGGAGTTGTTTGAGGATCCGATCATGGGGAGATTCTATTCCAATCAAGAAGAGTTTGAACCCTGCCTTCTGTGCCTTCTCTAAAAGCCGTGGGTTCTTTGCTATCTCTATTCGAGACTGAACAATGAAGCTTTTCTTTATTTTATTTTCGATGATGAGCTCACATAATTTTTCACTTCTCTCTGGATTTGTAAAGAAATTGTCATCACTGAAGAGGATCACATCAGCAGTGATAGTCTTCATCTCCTCAATCACCGATTCGAGAGGCCTCTCTGAGTAATTCCGTTTCTGTCCAAGGGGGTTAAGGTTGAAGGTGCAAAACTTACAGTTGTAAGGACAACCCCTGGTAGTCAGAATCGTATCGAAGGTTATATTAGTTATCCTCGTATTGTTCAAAACCGCATTGTACTTACACCTTCTCAGTGATCTATCCGGGAAAGGAATACTATCAACGTCAGGTAAGGGTCTGTTGTTATTGTGAATGGTCTTACCGTTCTCTCTGTATGAGATGCCTAAAATCTCTCTATAAGGCCTCCCCATGACGATCTCCTTGATGGTCTCTTCTCCCTCACCCCTGACAATAACATCAATATTGGGGCATCTCTCAAAGAGATAGTCCACCTCCTCGGTTGCCTTATAACCACCTACCACAGTAGGCACTTCCCCTGGTAACTTACAAACAAGCTCACAAACCTCCTTAAAATGACTGTTCCATACAATACTGATACACAAAAGGTCAATCTCTTTCTTGATAAACTCATTCAATCTGTCTATCTTCTGGTAACCTTTTTCATGCTTCAGGTCCAGAAGAGTCACCTTTCCCACCAGATCTTTCATACTTGTTGCAATGTATTCCAGCCCGGTGGGTGGGAAGAGGCCAAGGATGATGGTAGAACTTTTATGATAAGGGTTTAAGGCAAGAGCGTGGTTATATTTCATTGATTGAATTATGTATTGAGAGAAATGCTTTTCGTTGGTAATGGATTCCTTGGTTTTTCTACCAAAGGGGAAGGGTAAAGTCAAGCGTTTTCGTTAAAAAGATTTTCAGGGCACATACTGGCTATTCACCCCACAAACAACAGGGCTTACGAACCACCTTGTAGCTATCCTTTTTGGAAAATGGACGATTTCTAACGAGACTGGCGAAAAAGTTCAAACATGGTATTTTGGCCATTTGGAACCCTTGTAAAATCAAATACTTACAAACCATGTGAGACCATAAAATTGCAAATCTTAGGGTTTTTCGACAGTCTCAACTGAAATATGAAGATTCTTCGGGTGTCGCCGCATACCATGTTTCAAACGGACGTAAATGGGATACACTACTATACTCGGGTTGATATCTCAGCATAGAATCTCTCAGGGTTTTCCCCTCCTCTTACTATGAACCAACCCCGGCTTTACCTCCGCCCGGTTCCAGGCAATCCTGAAGCATTCAGTGGATCATAGCGCCAGAATATATTCCCTTAACAACAAGTCCCCTATCACAAAATGCTTTAAGGACCTGATCATTGCTGTTAAGATGTAGGTTGGCTAAACGATCGTATAGGGCGTTAAGTTCCCCGGTTTTCTTCAAAGCCTTGGGCAACTGATTTAGTTATGTCCATTGACAATTTGACGAGTTGTTCATTAGATTAAGCGATACAAATCCATCTTTCTTCCCATTATGAAAAACGATCTCAGCGACCTAATAAGATTGATCAATGATCGAGGAGATTTCTTCTTTGGTATGGGCGTTTCCGCCTTCATGCGAATAATACCCGCCTTTTTCCTGAGAAGTTATCGCATCATTGCCTACAAGGACTCCATGGATCTCGATGAAATTGGAAGGTATTGCAGCGCTTTCAGCCTCCAAAGGGATCATCCAGAAGAAGGGGCATCCCCAGAGGATTCAGTCGACTCGACGTTCCTGTTGAGAAATCCTCGTGTTCGAGAATACATCGATGGTTTCAAGGGCAGGATCCATCTGTTCGTCTATCAGAGCACCGAGGGGATTGAAGAGATGTGTCGGGAATTCGGCTGGAACATCATCGGAAATCCGACCAGGTTAAAAAGGGAATTCGGGGATAAGGGGAACTTTCGGCAGATTCTCCAACAGCTTCACCTTCCCCTCATCCCCGGTGTGCAAATCTCCCGGGATGAGCTGATCGGGAGGGGATACCACGAGTTGTCCATGGACCTGGGAAGGAAGTTAGTTTTACAATTACCCGATATCACGAAGGGGGGAGGAAGGGGAACCTTTTTCATTCAATCGGAAAAGGATTACCTGGATTTCCTGGGGTATATCTCCACGGGATCGTACCGAGGATACGAGATTAATAGGGTGAATGTTACCCAATTGATCGAGGGATTTCCCGCCAGCGTGGCCGTCTGCGCTACTCGATATGGCGCCTTGATTTCGAGCATCCAGACCCAGGTCATGGATATTCCGGAGGTTCTGAAGGTTCACCGGGGAAACGGGTTTTTCTGCGGTCATGATTGGACGTATAGGCGCTACTCGACTTCCTTGCAGGAACGGATCACGAGGATAGCCCAGAAATTGAGCGGGTATATGTGGGACAGGGGGTATCGGGGAATTTTCGGAATTGATCTCGTTGTGGATGAGAGAGCGGGTGAGGTTTACCCAGTGGAATGCAATACCCGGTACACGGGGGCCTTTCCCATGCTCTCCATGCACCACCTCATAAACGGCGCAATCCCGATGGATCTGTTTCATATCCTCGAATTTTTGGATGTGGATTACCAGATCGATGTGGATATGCTGAACCAAGCTTACCGAAAACGGATCAGTGGGAGTCACATCATCCTCTTCAATAAGAAGCATGTCCCCTTGAAGGTGGGCGTGAATGTAAGATCCGGCGTCTACCGACACGTCCCCGGGGAACACCGCATAGAATTCATCCGGCAGGGTTTGAGGTATGAGGATCTCAGCGGTGAGGATGAATTCATCCTCACAGATGGGGTTCCCTGCAAGGGGAGTACCGTTGTCTTCAATGATGAGCTGACCAGAGTTTGCCGGATCCTCTTTCCCTTTCAAATCATCGAATCCCCCGGGAAGCTGAATGAGAAAGCGAGGGAAATCGTTAATCTGGTCTATGACCAATTCGGCTTTCAACCCCTGGGGACGGGGTATTGATCCGATGTGTTACCAGGTTTTTCCGGCATGAAAAGGAATATCGTTTTATTCACCGGGATCCAGCGATTTTGTCGAACCCTCAAGGAGAGGGGGTACCGCATCGCGATACTGCGGGAGAAGGGTGAGCAGTTAAACGAAAGGGAAGAGGTCGATTACGTTATCGATTACGATCCCCGACATCTGGATGGATTGGCCGAAACGCTGAAGGGACTGCCGTTTAGGAAGAGGGTATTGACGGTCATAAATCGGAGGGAGAAACGGGTAAAGGAGTTTGCGGTGCTGAATATGGCTTTGGGTAGGAAAGGGATTGGATTAGAGCAAGCCGAATGGTTGAGCGACAAATATTTCATGAGGAAACGGATGTCCCAGGTCGACCCATCAATCGTGCCTGAATTTCAGTACTTTGAGTATCCAAGCACGTCCCCCCGCCACCTCCGGATCGGGTTTCCCCTGATGGTCAAACCGAGAAATCTTTTCAAAAGTATACTCATCGCTCGGTGCAATGGACTTAGTGACCTGGAACGGACACTTCGGACTTTCGAGACCCGCGTAAGTGAAACGGAGAGTCGGCATGGAGTCGTTCTGAAGAAGGGGCTACTCGTAGAGGAGTTCCTTCAGGGAAATGAGCTTTCCATTGATTCCTTCGTGTCGCCAAGGGGGAAGATCTATCATTCTCCCGTTGTAGATCTCGTACCGGCCAAGGATATAGGGATCGAAGATTACCATGTATTCGGCCGGATGCTGCCGACTCAATTCGGTCCATCCCAAGTGGTAGCCATCGAGAAGGTAGCCGAAAAGGGGATTCGGGCTTTACAGTTGGTCAACTCACCGGCCCACATTGATATGGTCTATACCCCAACGGGGCCTAAGGTGCTCGAGGTGGGAGCGCGGGTGGGGGGCTACCGATCCGAGATGATGAAACTATCCTTCGGCATCGACCTGGATGAGGTAGCCTTCTCTCATTCCCTGGGTAAGGGGGGCGATTTAGTTCCCAAATTCGAAAAAAGCACTGCCGTGCTGGAATTCTTTCCCCGTCAAGAAGGTACATTAAAGGGTATCAAGGGGTTAGAAGAGGTGAGAAGGCTCGGATCCTTCCACAGGCTGCGTCAGAGGATGAATTTGGGGGAAAGGGTTGGACTTGCCCGGCAGGGATACCGGTGCTCCCTCTTCGTCCTTTTGAATCATGAGGACCCATCGGTGGTCAAGGGGGATGTGGAGGTGGCGAGGGGGATTATAAGCTTCGAAGTGGGATGAAAACCTTCGCCAGTAATAATATGAGTTGCGAGGACTTAAGGCATCAAGGAGGGCCCAGGACAATCAGAGCACTTGCACCGGCTCCATGGGAGGCGTTGATAGGGGTGGTTCGACTTCCCGGGGAGACCCGGAGGAAGAAGGATTCTCCAAAGGAGTTGATGTTGTAATAGTATGTGCCCATCTCGTATCGGGCATTATCCACATAGAGAAAGAAACCCTTGGGCACCTCGATTCTGCGCTGGGCAATCCATCGATCCGGTTCCTTGGAAAGCAGTGAATCGAAGCTTATCCGAATATCCGATGGATCCAGTTTGACCCACTTCCCCCCATATGAGATTCGCCGTTTTAAGATGAATTCCTCCCCCTCCCTTATCCGATCTGCCAATGCCCCCTTTCGGTCGAGCACATCCGGAGAAAGGATATACGTCTCAGGAACGAGGGATCGGAGTTGTGGATAGTTTGCCCACATATGGGCCAAAAGCCCCTTATCCTGCATCACCGTGGAAAAGAGGGGATTGACCATGCAGACCTCCCGATTCAGACAGGCTTCGTACAGATCCCGAACCTTTTTCCGCTGGTCCTGCGGGATGTTGCTCCGTTCTGGGTCCATCCTCCTGAGAAAACTGTCGGTTGAGAATTTCCGAAAAATGAGGTGGATCTGTTTTCCCTGGAGTATTACCTTGCCCTTCTGCCTTTTCAAATCAAGGAGATCTCCGACCATCGTTTGATATCCCCTCTCCCGATAGCATTGGGCGATACCCCTGCATTCCGGCATGAGATAGTAAGCCTGAGCCGGACCAGTGACGAGGGCGATGGTTGGATCTTCGGGAAATTCTCCTTCCGTGTTTACCCTGAACTCAGTGTAGCAGCCCAACAGTCTGAGGAGGGAGTCTTCCCTTGGGTCGTAGAAGGAGAACTGATACGCGCCATTAAGGGAGGACCTAAATGTCCGGAGCATTTCCTCCTCCAGGAAATACCGACCGATCAAACCACTATCCAATTCCCCTCCTGGGCAGCCGGTATTAATCTCCATCAGCTGGATCCCCCGGGCCATCATCGCCAAATCCAGGCGATAGATGGGCATGGATTTTCGATACCCATGGCCTTGGAGAAACCCCCATCTGGTCGTCTCATCCAGGCCGGGCAGGAGTTTCTCCATCAACGAGGGATCGGCTTTCATCCTTTGGGCCAAATCCTCTAAGCAGTCGACAACGAGCTGGGTCGCCTTCCTGAGGTCCTCTAACCCTTCTTCGGTAATGAAGGCAGGCGAGGCATAGGGATAGATGGTTCCCTTGGGCATGTGGAGATACCTGAAATCATCGCATTCATTCAATTTCTTGGATACGCTGGAGATGGAACATCTAACCAGGTCCGGATTTTCCTCGACGAAAGTCCTGAAATCATCCATGAAATGAAAAGGGCGCTCCATCTCTTCTCGTCCCTTATTTCCGCGATTATGTTAAGGGTATAATGATCGGGGATGGGATTTCAAGGAATAAAACACATTGACAATGGGGAATACGGCATTTTAGAATTAATAGTGACGGCTTCGTAAAAAGTCCATCTGCGGCGTTGCGCTTCATCTTTAAGTCACTGCGGCGTACCGGTAAGTACGCC
>JAUWDQ010000291.1 GCA_030608745.1 Pseudomonadota bacterium
CCTCAAATTGATGTTCACAAAACCCCATTCGAGGCTCTGAACAATCTCGCTGCAAAGCCGATTCACCTCATCGTAGCTCCCCCTCACAGCGATGAGATTTGTCCCATAGATGAGCGTCCCCAGGATTTTCCCCTGCTCCAGGTCGAAAGGGACGAAGATATAGCTCTCCAAGTCCGCAGAGGCAGCCAATGAGGCTACAGAATTGGCAAGATTTCCCGTGGAGGCGCATGCCACTACCCTGAAGCCGAACTCCTTCGCCTTGGAGAGGGCAACGGAGACGACGCGATCCTTGAAGGAGAGGGTAGGGTAGTTTACGGAATCGTTCTTGATGTAAAGTTCCCTGACCCCCATTACCTTGGCCAAACGGTGCGCCTTGATTAACGGGGTAAAGCCCACCTCAAGGCCCACCGTGGGTTCGTGATCTAACGGGAGGAGTTCCTTATAACGCCACATGGTCTTCGGCCTACGCATGATCTCTTCCAGTGTAAGCCGCTCCTTGATTTCTTCGTAGCGGTACATGACCTCTAAAGGCCCGAAGCAAAACTCACATACGTAGATGGAAGAAACGCCGTATTGCTTGCCACACTCCCTACATTGTAAGCCATCAACAAACCCCATCGAACCCCTCCTCCCCATATTGCTTACTAAATCAATAAAGAATTATACGAAAAAGGAGGGGGATGAAGCCACCCCCCTCCTTCTCAACCAAAGTCCTCGCGTGGTGCTAGGGTGGGCGGATATCTCCCCTAAGCTCATCCAAATACATGTCAGACATGTCCATTTCCAAGGAGATCCCCCTAAATGTAATACATTAAGCTCTGACTATCCTCCTTACGAATCCCTGAGATTTGCGCTTTCTTACAGAGGTCTTGGATGGTGACGGAGTCGAAGAAATCCTCCAACTTTTCCCCTGTTTCCTTCCAGACAAGCCGGGTCACACACTCGGCAATACGGTCGCAGTCCTTCCCCGACCTCTCCGGGTTAATGCAAAAAACAGGGTCCAATCCCCCCTCCGTCACCCGTATGATATCGCCCACCGTGATCTCCTCTGGGCTTTTTGCCAATGAATACCCCCCGAAGGACCCCTTTTACTCAGGATAATACCTGCATCTCTCAATCTCTGAAAAATCTGCTCCAGATACCGTGGGGATATCTCCTGTCTTCTGGCTATATCCTTAATCTGTACCCCTTCTCCCCCTCCATGGTAAGCGATGTCAAAAACTGCCCTCACCCCATAACGGCTTTGCGTCGATAATCCCATAATCTAAATTGTAATATTCTTTACTAAAATTGTCAAGAATCTATGCCGTTATCCCCTATTTGGAGGTTTCGGTGCTTCTTGAGAGGAATTTTCGTTTCCACATCCTTTAAATATGTTCTTTATTTTTACCCCACCTACTGAAGGCATCCGAGCCGATTCAGAAATCTCCGGTGGTTTTTGCAAAACTCGTGACCTCCCTCAAGTTGAGCTCGGATGAGTTCCTCCTGCCAGTGGGCATTGTACAACCTGCAATCAGGGTCATCGCAAAAGGGGTTCCCGGTTATGTGGAAGATGAGGGCCTGCACTGCGTATCCCTTGAGGACCTCGGTTAACCGTGGGTCCCCGTGATCAACGAACCTTCCCCTGAATTCGTCTTTTAAGACTTCTGAGGGGATACCCAGTCGCCTTTTAAGGTAAAACTCCCGGGGTTTGGCCGGTGCCTCCACCACCCCTGTGATCGAGATGACCGAAGGAAATCCATAAACGCTTACCCTGGCGTGATACCGGCGATCATCCCCATCCCAGGTCCCCAAGAGCTGATTGGTAAAGATGATATGGCAGTGGGTTAAGTGTCGCTCATCTTCGGAGATCAGGCTTGAAAAAACCCTTAGGAGGCCAAACCCATTGTACAGGATGCCAAAGGATTTGAAACCCTCACCTTCAATTCGACGCTTCTCATATGCTACTTCCCCTTCCATTGGCCTTCGATCACCCAAATCCCTGCGAGTGGCATCCCTTATGCGAAGAAGAGCGAGTTCCTCGGCCAATTGTTGTGTCCGCTCCCGCCTTTTCTCTTCGGTTAGGGAGCTGAGATGGTAACGAAAGAAATTGCCTCGAAAGTCAGTATGGCTTCCCTTCATCCATCTCCGAAGGTATCGGATGATCTCTTGAACCCGTAAATCCGTAACCAACCCTTGTACGTAAAGATGGAGGCCAGTGATTCTGAGATATCCTTTCATCCCAGCTTTTCCAGAACAACCTCGGCCCCCTTCTTCCCGGATAGCAGCATTGCCCCGAAGGTGGGTCCCATCCGCGGCAGGCCATAAGTCGTTGTAACGGCCATCCCGATGACCACCAGTCCTGGGTGTACCTCACCGGTGTGTTCCACCACCAGGTCTTCCGACATCTCCACCCACATTGCGCCAAAGCCCTTTGTCTTTACGATACCCCTTTCCTCCAGCTTGCTTACCACGCAGGCATCATGTCCCGTGGAGTCAATCACAAATTTGGATTCCAAAGCGATGGGATCGACGCAGGTGATCTCCCTGGGTAGCGCGCTAATGGGTGTCCAGTTGATGACGGCGCCACTGACGCGGTTTCCCTCACGCAGGACTACGTCGTCGAAGATGGACATGTTGGCGAATTTAACCCCTGCATCGCAGGCCGCGGCGATGAGCTTGGAACAGGCATGGGGGCCATCGGCAACATAAAGGCCGGCGATTGCTTTCTCATAGGGGACACCCAATTCCCCTAATACCTCCTGAGCGGGCTCCCTTACGGTCACCTTGTTCATGAGATAGCCCCCGATCCAAAATCCGCCGCCGAGATAGTTGTTTCGCTCCACGATCAGGGTC
>JAUWDQ010000149.1 GCA_030608745.1 Pseudomonadota bacterium
GGGGCAGGGGTGGCCAAACACGGCTTTCTGGGTTATCTTAAAAAATTTGTTCCCAAGGGCATCCCCCTCTTTGTCATCCCCATCTTGGTTCCCATTGAGATCATTAGCCAATTTGCGAAACCCTTTTCCCTGGCCGTTCGTCTCTTTGCCAATATGACGGCCGGCCATGCGGCAATCTTGGTCTTTCTCTTCATGATCATCATGTTCAAGAGTTGGGTCATCGCCGTTGTTCCCCTCATCGGAGTAGTGGTTATGAGCGCCTTCGAGATTTTCGTAGGCTTTGTTCAGGCCTACATCTTCTCGATCTTGGCGGCAATGTACATCGCGGAAGCGGTTCAAGAAGCCCATTAACTTCTCAAAAGGAGGAAAGGTTGAATGGAAGCTACAGCTTTAGCTTACTTGGGTGCAGGTTTGAGCATCGGCGTGGCAGCATTTGGAACCGGCATCGGCATGGGGTTTATGGTCGGGAAAACGGTGGAGGGAATAGCACGGCAACCCGAGGCTTTGGAAGACCTCAGGACGACCATGATCATCGGTATCGCATTCATCGAGGCCCTGGCCCTCTATGCCTTGGTCATTAGCTTCCTTCTCATCTTCAAATAGGGAAAGAGGTGACGTCGCAAGAAACTCAAATGAACGTAAGGGAGGTTACCCATGTTTCAACCTGAACCGGGCCTCATAATATGGACCTTTATCTCCTTCATCATTCTCCTCATCCTCCTCTGGAAGGTCGCTTACAAACCGATTACCAATGCCCTGAAGAAACGGGAGGACTCCATCCGCGATTCCCTCGAAGAGGCCAAGAAGACCCGGGAAACAGCGGAATCCCTCTTGGAGGACTATAAGAAACAGCTAGCCGAGGCAAGGGAAGAGGCCCAGAAGATCCTCGCCGAGGGGAAGACGATGGGGGAGAATATCAAGAAGGAGGTCATCCAAAAGGCCCACGAGGAATCCAACCAGATCGTCAAGAGGGCTCAGGAGGAGATCGAGTTTCAGAAGGAGAAGGCCCTCGTGGAATTGAAGGAGAGGATCGCAGACCACACCATTATGGCTGCCTCGAAGGTCATCGAAAGGGCCCTCGATAAGAAGGACCATGAGCAGCTCTTAGACGAGTATATTTCCAAGGTCGGTGAGAACTATGAGAGCTGATTCAATTGTGAAGGGTTACGCAGAGGCCCTCTTTCACGCCGCAAAATCGGAAGACCTCGTTGAGGTCGTCGAGGACGAGCTGTACAGGCTGAAGGAGGTGCTTCAGAAAAATTCCGAGTTGAGGGAATTTTTGAGCAATCTCCGGATAGCCCCAAAGGGAAACAAGAAGGCCGTGATGGAGATTTTCAGAAAAGAGGTATCACCCGTTACCCTGAATCATCTCAATCTGATCATCGACCAGGGAAGGCAGAGGAAGCTCGTTCCCATCATTGAGGAATTCTTCGCATTGGCCGCCGCAGCCCGGGAGAAGGTGACGGCCGAGGTCATTACCTCTATTCCCCTCTCGGAAAAGATGGCGGAGAAGTTACGCCGAGCGCTCACCAAGGCGACAAAAAAACAGGTCTTTCTCAAGCCGAGAGTTGACCCGTCCATATTGGGAGGGGTAATAGTCCGGGTGGAAAACAAAATCATCGATGACAGCCTGCGTCACCGACTTGAGCGGATGCGTCGAGCTATGGTTAAAACCATCTATTCCAGGGGGAACAAGGTGGAAATTAAGATCGAACCCGAGGAGATCTCATCCATACTAAAGAAACAGATCGAGACGTATCAGATCGCCGTGGACATGGAGGAGGTTGGGGAAGTCATCGAGGCGGGAGACGGGATCGCCCGAATCAAGGGACTTCCCAATTGCATGTCGGCGGAGATGCTGGAATTTCCCCACAACATCTTCGGCATGGCCCTCAATCTGGAGGAGGATAACATCGGGGCCATGATCCTGGGAGACTTCACCGAAATCGAACAAGGTGACGCCGTCAAGCGAACGGGGGGGGTCCTCTCGGTACCCGTGGGAGATCCTCTCATCGGAAGGGTCGTTAACGCCGTTGGTCAGCCCGTCGACGGGAAGGGCCCCATCTCCGTGGAGAAATATCGGCTCATCGAGGGGAGGGCACCCAACGTCATCCAGAGGCAACCGGTTAAGGAGCCTCTGCAGACCGGCCTCAAATGCATCGACTCCATGATTCCCATCGGCAGGGGTCAAAGGGAGCTCATCATCGGGGACCGGCAGACGGGGAAGACCGCCATCGTCGTCGATACGATCCTCAACCAGCGGGATACCGACGTATTCTGCATCTATGTCGCCATCGGTCAAAAGCAATCAACCGTCGCCGCCGTGGTCGACACCCTCGAGAAATACGGAGCCATGGAGTACACCACGGTGGTAGACGCAACGGCCAGTGACCCGGCCCCCATGCAGTATGTTGCACCGTATGCGGGGTGTGCAATCGGAGAGGAGCTCCGCGACTCCGGCCGTCACGCCCTCGTCATATACGACGATCTCTGGAAGCACGCGGTGGCATACCGTCAGGTCTCGCTACTGCTGCGCCGCCCGCCGGGAAGGGAGGCCTTCCCCGGGGATATCTTCAACCTCCACTCCCGCCTCCTCGAAAGGGCGGCAAAACTCAACGACGAGCTGGGGGGAGGATCTCTCACAGCCCTTCCCATCGTGGAGACCCAGGCGGGCGATTACTCCGCATACATCCCTACCAACGTCATCTCCATCACGGACGGCCAGATCTATCTGGAAAGTGACCTTTTCTACTCGGGGGTGAGGCCTGCAGTCCACGTGGGCCTTTCCGTTTCCCGTGTCGGCGGCAATGCCCAGATCAAGGCCATGAAATCCGTCGCCGGCATGCTGCGGCTGGAGCTCGCCCAGTATCGGGAGCTGGTTGCATTCGCTAAATTCGGTTCGGAGCTCGATAAGGCTACCCAGGCCCAGCTAACCCGGGGCGAAAGGCTGGTGGAGATCCTCAAGCAACCGCAGTATGAACCGATGCCCGTTGAGAACCAGATCATGATTATCTACGTCGGTGAAAATGGTTATTTGGACGACCTTCCAATCCATAGAGTTAAGGATTTCGAAGCCGGGTTCTACCAATTCGTGAGGGAGAAGTATCCCCAAGTTCCTCGAGATCTTCGAGAGAAGAAGGAATTGACCGAGGAACTGAAAAAGATGCTCGGTCAGGCCGCTGAGGAATTCAAGAGGAACTTCTTGACATAGGGCAGGTACCATGTTGGGGATGAGGGAGATACGCCGGAGGATCCGCAGCGTCAATAGCATCCAACAGATCACCCAGGCGATGCAAATGGTTGCGGTATCCCGTTTAAAAAGGGCCAAGGAGCGCCTTCGTTCGGCGAGGCCTTATGCGGAAAAGATCCAGGAATTGATGGAATCCCTGGCCCCTTCCCTCCCTCAGATCGAGCACCCGCTCGTCGCCAAAAGGGAACCCCTGCGGATTGCCGTTGTCCTTGTCACTTCGGACAAGGGCTTGTCCGGGGCCTTTAATGCCAACATCATCCAATATGCCCACCGGTTTATCGAGGAACACTCGGATAAGGAGATAAAGCTCTTCTTGGTCGGGAAGAAGGGATACGATTTCTTCGGCAGAAGATCCTATCCCATCGAGTATTACCTCCCCCAAGTCTCCCGGGACATCTCCCCTCAGGAGGTGAAGGAGATCAGCAATAGCTTCGTGCAGGGCTTTGAAAAGGGTCTTCACGATGAAGTCTACCTCTTTTATACCCAATTCAGAACTGTCATGAATACCATCCCCACCCAGACGAAATTGCTCCCCATCGAAAGTCCAGGGGCGGAATCCCAGCAAGGAGCTGCGGAGCTGATCTACGAACCCTCTGCTGAGGAGATTATGAACGAACTCCTGCCTCGGTATATCGAGGCCCAGATATACAAGGGGTTGGTCGAGTCCTCTGCCAGCGAACACGCATCCCGGATGATCTCCATGAAGAATGCCACCGACAATGCCGAGGAAATGATTAGGACCCTAACCCTATCGTACAACAAGGCCAGACAGGCCTCCATAACCAAGGAAATCATTGAGGTTACCACGGCCTCTGAGGCACTAAAATACGCCAGGGAAAGTTGACTTTAACTTAGTGAGGAGGACGATAAATTGAGGATTGGAAAAGTCCTAAGGGTAATCGGCCCCGTCGTCGATATTGAGTTCTTTACGGAGGAACTCCCCCCCCTCTACAATGCCATCCGGATTAAGGAGGGCGAGATCGACCTCGTCGTCGAGCTGGCCCAATATTTGGGGGAGAATGTGGTCCGTTGTGTTGCAACCTCCTCCACTGACGGGTTGGTGCGGGGAATGGATGCGGTTGACACCGAGGGTCCCATCAGCATGCCGGTGGGTCGCGAGACGTTGGGGCGCCTCTTCAACCTCCTTGGGGATCCCATCGATGAGTTAGGGCCCATCAAGGAGAAAAAGCGCTATCCTATCCACCGACCGCCGCCATCCTTTGAGGAACAGGTCCCCGCGGCTACGGTTTTCGAGACCGGCCTCAAGGTTATCGACCTCCTCCAACCCTATCCAAAGGGGGGAAAGGTAGGGTTATTCGGCGGGGCTGGCGTCGGTAAGACCGTTCTCATCATGGAGTTGATCCGCAATATCGCCACCGAACACGGAGGTTTCTCGGTCTTTGGAGGAGTTGGCGAGCGAACCCGTGAAGGCAATGACCTCTGGCTGGAGATGAAGGCATCCGGGGTCTTGGACAAGACCGTCTTGGTCTTCGGGCAGATGAACGAACCTCCGGGAGCTCGTCTCAGGGTTGGCCTTTCGGCCCTTACTCAAGCGGAATACTTTCGAGATGAAGAGGGCCAAGATGTGTTGCTTTTCATAGATAACATATTTCGGTTCGTACAGGCGGGTTCCGAGGTATCGGCACTTTTGGGACGAATGCCCTCGGCGGTCGGATATCAGCCAACCCTCTCTACGGAGATGGGGGATCTCCAGGAAAGAATCGTTTCCACCAAGCGAGGGTCCATTACCTCGGTTCAAGCCATCTATGTTCCCGCGGATGATTTGACGGATCCGGCTCCGGCTACCACCTTCTCCCACCTGGACGCCACGACCGTCTTATCCAGGCAGCTGGCGGAGCTCGGAATTTACCCCGCGGTGGACCCCCTGGACTCAACCTCGCGAATCCTGGATCCCAGAATTGTGGGGGAAGAACATTATGGCGTGGCCCGGGAGGTTCAACGAATCCTCCAGAGGTATAAGGAGCTTCAGGATATCATCGCCATCCTGGGGATGGAAGAACTCTCCGAGGAGGATAAGCTGAGCGCAACCAGGGCCCGAAAGATTCAAAGGTTCCTCTCCCAGCCATTTTTCGTTGCCGAGCAGTTTACGGGAGCGTCTGGCCGATACGTTACCCTATCGGAGACCATTCGGGGCTTCAAGGAGATCGTCGAGGGACAACACGATGACCTGCCGGAACAAGCCTTCTATATGGTGGGGGGGATAGATGAGGCCGTCGAAGGGGGCAAGAAGTTGAAGGAGGCAGCATAGGTGGACGAACCCCAATTTTGCCTCGAGGTGGTGACCCTGAAGAAGCTCATCTTCAGCGGACTGGTCGAAGGCCTCACGGCCCCTGGCAGCGTTGGATATTTCGGGATCCTCAAGGGCCATACCCCCTTTGTCAGTAGCCTGCAATCGGGAATTTTCACCCTAACCGTGACCAGGGGGGAAAGGGAGACGATGGCAATCAGCGGGGGGTTTCTGTTGACCGACGGGAACAAGGTCATCGTGTTGGCCGACTCCGCAGAGGCACCGGATGAGATCGATCTCAAACGCGCGAGGGCTTCCCGGGACCGGGCACAGAGGAGGATACGTGAAAGTCCCCCCGATCTTGATGTTCCAAGGGCGAAGGCCTCCCTGGCGCGGGCGCTGACACGGCTCAAGGCTGCCGGGGCATCCTGAGGCCCTCATCCACCTATCCGTCCCTGGCCTTCTTCGCCCACCGTAATTTCTCCACTAACTCGAAGGTTCCACCCCTCAGTCCGTCTAAGGGGACATTTGGCTTGATCTCCCTACCGTGGAAATCCGATCCCGCCGTCACCAAGAGGCCAAATCGATCACAGACTCCCTTGAAGTACTCCTCGTCTTCCTTCCCATGATAGCTGGAGTAGACCTCAATGCCCTCCAGCCCTGCCCCGATCAGGTCGTACAACCGCTCATCCTTCACTTGGGTGGGATGTGCCAATATGGTTATCCCCCCAAGGGACCGTACTCCCTGGATTGCCTCAGGGGTGGAGATGAATCGGATCGGAACCGAAGCCGGCCTCCCCCCCGCCAGGTAGTCAAGGTAGAAGTTCAAATAGGGGGAATCGGACCGTTCCCCATCGATGTATGCCTTCAATCGGGGATTCGCCCGGTTTTCCTCTCTCTCCAGGAGCGCGTTGAGGTAGGAGACCCCCGTGGGCTCCCTCCCGATGGATAACCGCTCTACTTCACCCACGGATAGGGTGAAGCCCAACTCCCTCAATCGCTTTACCCGTTGCCGGATCTGCCTTTTCTTGCCCACCCCCAGGCCCTCCAACCATCGCAGGAGCCTTTCATCTCGATGATCGATGAAGTAG
>JAUWDQ010000287.1 GCA_030608745.1 Pseudomonadota bacterium
CTCTTCTTGAGAAGGCTGATAAAATTCTCGGTAAAGGTCTTATCCTCTCCACCCTCGTGGAAGGAACGCAGGATTTTAATGAATTGATCCAAGGGTCTTGTACCTCCCAGATAATTTCCCGTCATTGTAAATCATGTATCATCCCGAAATCAAGGATGACGGCTTCGTAAAAAGTCCATCTGCTGCGTTCCGCTTCATCCCTCGTCACTGCACCGTACTTCTAAGTACGGCTCATTCCTCAGGATTTGCGCGCCTTGCGTCTGGATCTTTTTTCTTTGCCGTCTGATTCCGACTTTTTACAATGATGTCAAGGATGATGCACCGTGAGGCACCCATTCAACAACAAGGCATTGGCGGTCATCGAACGGTATCCGCGCCTTAACCAATCCCCATCCGATCTAAGGTTTCCAGGTAAGCCTCGAGTCGCGTCCGGATCTGAACCTCGGAATAGAAACGGGGATCCCCCATGTCGGATTCGAATAGCAAAGCAGGTATCCCCGTCTCCTTGATGATCATATCCTTGAGCTCTAAAACGCCGAAGGTGACCGCCTTGCAACTTCTGTTCATAAACATAATGTTTCCGTTCAAGGAGTACCGCCTAAACAGCTCAATAGCCCTCTCTGCCCGGTCCTCCAATTCGACATTGGAGAAGACAGAGGTATAATTTTCCGCCAAGGTGCCCAGGGGATTCGACACGTCGAAGTCATAACTCCAGGCATGGGCGTAAAGGGAAGTGAGGATAACCGCGTCATGGGCGGCCAGAAAATCGGAATGATCCCTGAATTTGAACCAGATGGGGAGATTCTCCCAATAGAGGCGGAATCGTTCATTGGGGATGACCCCGATGCCCTTTGAGACCTTTTCCTCTTTAATCTCGTCGATCAGGAGTCGATAGTAGTCCACCGCCTCCTTTGTTCCCCTGAGGTAGACGATAATAGCCATGTGGATAAGGGCATCGAAGATACTGATGGGGGAGGGCTTTATGGAGGCGAGATCGAGAAACTCCCTGTAGAGCTTGCTGGCTTCAGTCGAGTATCCCAGTACCTCCCTCAAGCGATCGTGGTCGAACTTTCTCCCCGTCAGCTCTTCGAGGGCTTCGATCATCTCGGCCAATTGGTGTTCCACATACTTTATGATATTCTTGCGAGCCTCATCCTTTCGGATGTACTGAGGGGTATCGAAGACGAAGACCGGAACTCCATACCTCCTCGAGAGAACCTGGAACCACTTGGTCAGGGTAAAACACTGGGCATTACAGGCCAGCAAGAAATCGGGATCCGGAATTCCCCCTATCGGGCTCTCCCCCACCTCCCGATAGCCCAAATCGCTCCTGGCGTAAGCACACAGGTGGCTCGTGTATCCCCTTTTTTCGATCTCCAAGGAGAGCCTCGGCATCATCCGCCCGGTGAGACACATTACCGAGTGGTTTTCCGGATATATGGGGATGATATCATGGGCGTAGAATAATTCCACGGGGGAAACGGCCGTGGTATACGCGACATATTTGTTCTCTTCGTGGGCCCTGAGCGCACCCCCGTAGTAGTCCTTGGTCAGCTGCTTCATCACTTCCTTAGCCTTTGGCTTTTTCTCCGCCTGCTCCCCCATGGCTCAATTCCCCTTTGATCATCTATTTCTGCGCCAATGATTCCCCAAAGGCTTGGATTCGCGTCCTTATCCCCGCAAGATGGGTGGTCTGATATTCCGTCTCCACCACAAATATTGGAATCCCCTCCCCCTCCATATTCTCTATTAAGTCGGGAAGGTCATAGTCCTGGGACTCGTTAAACTTGATGTGGAGGTAAATCACCCCCTCAGCCGTATTTCGGGTAACAAGGTTGAGGAGGTTTTCAAAGATTTTGTTCCCCTTGTCGTAGATGGGGGTGAAGGGTCCCTTCTTGAAATGACGATCCACAATGGCCTTCACGGGATCGCCGTTCGCCTCCACGTCGGGATCTATGTACCTCCATCCCACGCAGAGGTCATCCCCAACCACCTTCAACCCCGATTGGTCGAGGATATCCATGATCTCGGGGGGCTCCCATACAATCCCCGAAAGGACAACGCGGATGCCTTCCCCCTCCTTGCCCATCAGATCGGTTTCCTCAAGGCCCGAGATAAACCTCTCCAATAGGCCGTTATGCTCCTCCTTGGGCCACCACATGGATGACTTGATGAGGTCGAAAAACTGACGGTTGCTGATGAAATCGGGATGCCTCCTCTTCATCTCATATAATCGCCTCAAATACCCCCGGTTTTGATTATATATGCCGATGCTCTCCCAGAGCCTCCCCTCGGAGATCTCCTTTCCCGTAAATGACTCCAGGCTCCTCTTCAACCTCAGGGTCTCATCGAGGAGCCACTGCCTTGCGCTTGGCCTATCGATTTGTCGGGGAAGGAGAAACGTCTCGAAATAGTCCCAGCGAACCTGCCTCCTCCAGATATCGGAGAGATGTTGGGTAGTATCATCAACCTGAGGTAGGATATATCCATCGAAAAAATCCCCCTGGTATGTAAGAACCATTTCCAGGTCGCTCCTGGCCTGAGAACAGGCATTGTCGGGCAAATGGGCGCTGGCCCTCAGGATGGATTTGTTGGTCCCCAATATGGTAAAGGGCAACATGCCGGCAGCGTGGATTAACTCCTCGGGAACATCGGTAAGCGTGCTCCCGATAATTTTCCTTTTCTCCCCCTTTCTCCTCCAAGCCTTCAACATCGGGCAAGGATCGCGGGCTATGGATAGAAGCTCTTCAAGGACCGGACGATTCATTTCCCCTCCGGTGAGATAAGAACACCGTTCCGATTCCTCGGAGCGGGTCTTATGCTTGACCTTATCCCCTTATTGACGGCTTCGTAAAAAGTCCATCTGCTGCGTTGCGCTTCATCCCCTGCCCTGTTAAATTGAAGGCAGCCATATCAAGAG
>JAUWDQ010000118.1 GCA_030608745.1 Pseudomonadota bacterium
TAGCCATGGACAGAATGGGAGACGCCCTTAAGAAGATAACTTAGTGCTTGCCAGTGCACATTTCTCAAAGTCCCAGAGGGGGACATTGGTTCTGAATCAACTTACGATAGGCTCTTTATCTTTGGGGAGATAATACCTATCATTTTCCATCAGAGATGATAGAGTTAGGTGCACTATCCGGATGCCGTCGTTTACCATCGGGCGTGTTTGGCGGAGACTTGGGTGGAATCGAGACATCGTAATACGATCTTTCTTATGTCTTGGCTGATGTATGGCCTCTTCTACCTGAATCGGTTAAATATCGCCCCTGTGATTCCCCTTATAAGGGAGGACCTGGGACTCTCCTATACCCAAATCGGGTTTATCACCGCTTCATTCTATGGGCTCTACACCTTTACCCAACTCCCGGCGGGATACCTGGGAGACCGTCTGGGACCACGAAGGGTAATAACCTTAGGGGGAATCATATCGTCGTTATCTAATCTGGTCTTCTCACAATTGGGGAGCCTCCCATTGCTGGCAGGTTTTCACGCCCTAAATGGGGTCGGGCAAGGTGGAGGGTGGTCACCTTCTGTCAAACTCCTGGTGAATTGGTTTCCAAAGGAAAAATTAGGGACTATCTTCGGTCTCTACACTACCTGCGTATCCCTCTTTACCATACTAACTTATTTGCTCTCGGGGTACCTTGGACAGCATTTCGGCTGGCGTTTACCGTTTATCGTCCCGGGGCTAGTACTGGCACTTTTTTGTCCCGTCTACTGGATGGTCGTGCAGGATTCTCCATTCAAGGAAAGCCCCAAAGGTCTCGGAGAATCGACATCGAGTAGAACGGTAAAGGACGACTTCTTCATGCTTGTCCGGCACAGGCAACTGTGGATTACCTTTCTCTCCTTTTTTTGCCTCATATATATTCAGTTTGGGGGAATGATTTGGTATCCCACGTATCTCCAGGGGACCTTTAATATCGATGTCTTTCAGGCGGGAACCCTGACCTCGGTCTTTCCCTTGATGGGACTCGTAGCGAGGCCCCTGGGGGGGGGATCGTATCGGATAGGCTTTTTCATGGGAGAAGGAAACCCGTGATCCTTATGGGGATGGGGGCTATGACCATCTTTCTGTTTCTCCTATCAGTTGCGAGGAAGTTGTGGTGGACGGTCCTATTGTTGGCCTTAGTTGGCTTCTGCTTTCAGCTCTTCAACTTCCTTTTCTTCACCCTTCCCAGTGTCATGCTACCGCTGAATATGGTCAGCACCGGTAGCGGCTTCCTGGATACCGGAGGTCACCTGGGGAGCCTCCTGGCCATGTTCCTGTCAGGGTGGTTTATCGACTATTTTGGTTCTTACAGGCCTATCCTCATCGCATTCTGGATCATGGGCCTCATCGGTTTTGTGGCAGCCTTATTGATCAGGGAGGGGAGGCAATCCCTTCCGACTCCTGGAGGCTAAGGAGGTTACTGATCTTGCTCTAGGATAGAGGTTGGAGGTCCTGGAGGGGGGGTGAACCCCAAACTGGGATAAACTGCTGTGAGGATGAGATTCTCATCATTGGAAATGATGGGCTCTTTCTGTTAGTTTCTTTCAAGAAAAAAGATCGATCATTCTTAGCAATAGGGAAGGTTCGATGGGAAAGACCATTGCGGAAAAGATCCTTGGATATCATGCGGGCGGGGAAGTGAAAGCGGGAGATTTCGTGCTGGCAAAGGCGGACCTGATGATGGGCAACGATGGATCGCTCCCCCTCGTCTTTGAGGCATCAAGAAGGATAAGGGAATTTGGGGTTCGGTCTCCGGAAAAGACCATCATGGTGCTGGATCATTACTGCCCGAGTCCCAGCAAGGAGGTTTCGCGGCTCCAAGAGGAGATTCGAGATTTTGCCAGAGAATATGATTGTCTTCTTTACGATTGTGGGGAAGGGATCTGCCATCGGTTGCTCCCGGAAAATGGGCATGTACTTCCCGGCATGCTCGTTGTGGGAGCGGATTCCCATACGGTTACCTACGGAGCCCTGAACCTCTTCGCCACAGGGGTAGGATCAACCGACCTGGCCGTCGCCATGAACTGGGGAATGCTCTGGTTTCGGGTGCCCGAGACGATTCGTCTCCAAATCGATGGTAACCTTCCAAGGGGCGTCTTTGCCAAAGATATTGCCCTTTATATCGTTGGTTCGATGGGTTCAAGCGGAGCAGCATCCCACGCAATCGAATTTAGAGGGAGCGCCATCGATGAGATGGATGTGGAGGGCCGCCTCACGCTATGCAACATGATGGTGGAGACGGGGGCTAAGGCAGCCATCATGCCTTTTGATGAAATGACCGATTGCTGGCTTAAGCCGTTGAAGATCCAGGGGGATCATGAGCCCGTAAAAGCCGATGATGATGCCCATTATGAACGGGAGATCGCCTACGATATCTCTGGGCTTGAACCTCAGATTGCCTTTCCGCATGAGGTGGATAATGTTCAACCTATATCCAGCACACGGGGCGTTCGCATCGATATGGCTTTTCTGGGTACTTGTACGAATGGGGGGCCTGAAGATTTTAAGACTGCTGCCAGGATATTGAGGGAAAGGAGGGTTCATCCAGGGGTGCGGTTCATCGTTTCTCCTGCGAGCAGGAAGGTGGTCGAAGAGGCGCTGGCAGATGGTTCTTACCAAACCCTTATTGAAAGTGGAGCCATGATCAACCCACCGGGGTGCGGACCGTGTGTGGGTGCCCATGGAGGCATACCGGCTGATCATACTAATGTCCTATCCACCGCAAACAGAAATTTCTTGGGTCGGATGGGAAATCGGGAGGCCAACATCTATCTCTGTTCGCCTGCAACCCTGGCAGCCTCTGTTGTCAGGGGTGAAATCACTGATCCCCGGGAATTCTTGGCATAATTGGAGGGGATGACGTGGGAGTTGCACATACATTTGGGGATGATATCAATACGGATTACATCATTGCGTCGAGCAGAAAACGGGATACCGTAGACCCCCAAAAGCTCGCTCGATACCTGATGGAGGACATTCGCCCGGGATTTGGCCTTCAGGTCAAAAAAGGTGATTTCCTGGTTGCAGGAAGGAACTTTGGATGTGGGTCGGCCATGGAGATCGCTCCTTTGGTCGTGATGGCCGCGGGGATCAGAGCCGTCATCGCCAAGTCTTATGCCCGATCCTTCTATCGAAACGCCATCAACCTTGGGCTCCTGGTTCTCGAGGCAGACACCGATTCCATTGACGAGGGGGACCTCTTGGAGATCGATCATTCGGGCTTCATCCATGACGTGACCAAAGGAGAGAGGATCCAGGCCAGGCCCTTCCCGCCCTTGATCAAGGATATCCTGGATGCTGGAGGGATCATTCCCTATATGGAGAGAAAATATCCGAGGTCTTCTCCTTGAGCGATACTGAAAATTCCTTTTTTGGTCGACTCTTGGATTTTTTAACGGGGGACTCAGGCTCATTTCAGGAGTTTCCAGAATATAAAGCCTATGAAAGGGCTTTCAGCCGCCACATTACGAACACGAGCCGAATGTCTATCCCTTTCACTGGAGGTAGAATACTCGGGAAGGCAGATAACTCTAAGAAGGGGGGAAGAAAAGTAAAGGTGGATTCAGGCGATCAGGTAGGTCTTTGAGATCGAGGCCCCTGATGGTGTGTAGATCTGACAGAAGAGGGAATGGCCATGGGAAAGCCGAAAGTACTCGTTATGGAAAAAATATTTGCAGAGGTATCACGAGAACCCATTGAGAAGCTCGAAAATGCGGGTTTTCTCATTGATGAACGAAGCTACGAAATGGTGAGATCCATTACAGAAGAGGAGTTTTGCAAACTGATCAACGGCGTCGATGTCGTCGTGGTAACGGGTCTGTTGCCGGTTACTCGCAGGGTGATTGAAGCCGCGGATCGTTTGAAGATGATAGCTATCCGTGGTGCTGGGTTTGATGGGACAGACCTTGAGGCAGCACGGAAAAAGGGCATTCTGGTCACCCACAACCCGGGAGCCAATGCAGATTCCGTTGCTGATATGACTGTGGGATTGATGCTCGCCGTTCTTAAGAAGCTCGCCAAACTGGATCACAAGATCAGAAACGGTGGTTGGGAGCGGGAGAGGACGCTCGATATGCATGGAAAGGTTCTGGGAATTATCGGGATCGGCCGAATTGGGAAGATCGTGGTAAAAAGGGTGCAGGGATTTGACATGACCATCATTGCCAATGACATCGTCGAATACAGGGAATTCCTCGAAAGATATGGGATCGAGTCGGTGAGCAAAGAGGAACTCTTGGAACGTGCGGACATCGTGACGATCCACACCCCGCTCGATGATTCCACCCGCGGCATGATCGAAGAGAAGCGTTTGCGGCTGATGAAGAGGGATAGCATTCTGGTCAATACGGCGAGGGGACCCATTGTTGATGCGATGGCACTATATAAAGCCTTGAAAGAGGGTTGGATCGCCGGTGCAGGACTCGACGTCCACATGACGGAGCCCCCGAGTTTTCGCCCTCTGGTCGAGCTGAATAATGTCGTTTCAACATGCCATGTCGCCGGGATAAGCGATGGTGCGTCTTACAACATGGCCATGCAAACGGTAGAGAAGATTATCACCTATTTCAGAGGAGAGATGCCCGAATGTGTCCTGACCCCTGGAGTGACATTTCCAGGGAAACCGATGCTATAGGACCTCTTTTGTTGACACGGATCCGTTTTTCTTGTTATCAAGGAAGTATTTACCATTGGGATTAGCAACTTAAGCAGGCCGCGAATTGAATGCTTGCAAGGAGGATTGGCATGTTTGAGATTTCTGAAATGGTAAAACGAATTCAGGGTTCCGAACGTTCTCAAAGAAAGATTACCGTTCCCAAGGGTGCGATCAGAATGGACAGGGGGGAACCAGATTTTCCAACGCCCCCCCATATCCAGGAAGCTGCTACCAGAGCCATGAGAGACAATTTTACCCACTACGTAGATCCTTATGGGGATAGAGAACTGAGGGAAGCCATCTGTCTGAGCCTCAAGAGGGATTATGGTGTGGTGCGGAATCCGGAAAACATCCTAATCAGCGCTGGGGGAATTGAGGCCATTCATGTCATCTCTGCGACTTATCTCAATCCTGGTGACGAGGCTTTGGTCTTTGACCCAGGGTACTCTGCCTATTGGGATTCCATTGTCCTTTTCGGCGGGAAGCCCGTTTTTGTCCCCCTGACGGATCGTTTTCATCTCGATTTACAGGCCGCCCGTGATCGAATCTCCAAAAGGACCAAGATGATTTTTCTCGCCAGTCCCAGCAATCCGACAGCGGCTGTTTTGGGGGAAGAGGAGATCGGGGGGCTTGCCAAGATTGCGCTGGAACATGATCTGCTTTTGGTCATCGATGAAGTGTATCACCGGTTACTCTATGGCGAAATCGAGCACTTTTCGATTTGCCGGATCGGTGAGGTGAAAGACCGGGCCATCTTATTGAACAGTTTTTCGAAGACCTATGCCATGACCGGCTGGAGGGTGGGCTATCTCGTGGCCGATGCTAAGGTCATAAGGGACCTCGTCGGGTTTCACAAGGCCCTGGTCATCTGTGTCAATGCCCCCGCCCAGAAAGGCTGTGTGGCCGCACTGATGGGACCCCAGGATTGTGTCGAGGACATGACGGCAGAATATACGAAAAGGATGAGGTTAGTCGAAAAGGCCCTGAAAGGGATAGAGAGGATCTCGACGCCGCCTTGCGAGGGAGCCTTCTATTTCTTTCCCCGCTTTCAGCATGGGGTCACCAGCAGGGAAATGACGAACTATCTAGCTGATAGGGGGATATTCGTGCGAAGCGGGACCGAATTCGGGGGGAATGGCCAGCACCACATCCGGATCTCCTTTGCCATATCCATCGAAAAGCTCGAAGAGGGCATGGAGATGCTTAAAAAGGCCCTTGATGAAATGGATTAGGAAAATCAGATTTGCAGAAGTCATGGTGAATTGAATTCTCATGATGTTTCCTCGCAATAGTCCCTCCCGCCCAGGGCTGCCATAATGGGATCTAGGGGCATAATAATCGTTCGTTTATTTGATCAACGTTTCCAATGTGTGGGCCAGTTGATCAAGGGATGTCGAGATCGGAGAGAGGCCGAATTTCTCAAGCACAGGAGGGTACTTCAGGCCACTTCCGGTCACCACGGTGACGACCCGGGCGTCCCCAGGGATCAGGCCTTTTTCTGCACAACGGATGATGCCGGCCAGGGCTGTAGCCGAGGCTGGCTGAGCAAAGATCCCCTCCTCGGCCAGAAGCAGTTCGGCATCGAGGATCTCTTCGTTGCTGACCTTGAGCAGTACTCCTCCATTGGATCGTATCTTCCGTATGACCTGATTTCCACTGGGTGGATAGGGGTTTTCGAGAACATGGTCGAGGGTCAAAGGATCTTTGAAGGGTTCTATCCGGTCTTTCCCCTTTTCATAGGCATCCACGGTGGGTGAGCACCCCTGGGTCTGAACCCCTATGAAGATTGGAACCCTATCGATGAAGCCAACTTCATGCAATTCTTCAAATCCCTTCAAGACCCCCCGGCACAGGCCGCCAGAACCCACAGGAAGGGCAACGTAATCCGGTGGCTTACAGTCCATCTGCTCGTAGGTCTCAAAGGCCAGGCTCTTGTATCCCTCGACCCGCATGGGCTCGTCGGAGATGCTGAAATAAACGTCGAAAAGCTTTCCCATTTCGGACGTTCTGTTGTAGACATCGCCGTAGTTTCCAGAAACCCGAATGGCTTTCACCCCATAGATGGCCAGGGCATCGATCTTTTCCCTGGGGGTATTGGCCTTGAGCAGGATGAACGTATCCATGCCGGCCCTGCTCCCGAAGGCCGCAACCGAGGCCCCCATGTTGCCGGAAGAAAGGGTTCCGATGCGCCTGTAACCCAAGGAAAACGCGTTCTGAAGGCTGAGGGCTGTGCCCCGATCCTTGAAGGTCCAGGTTGGGTTTTGTGTCTCGTTCTTGAAAAACAGCTCTTTGATCCCGATCTTTCCCTTGATTCGATTGGATCGGATCAGGGATGTTTGTCCCTCTCCGAGCGAAAGAGCTGAGTTGGTATCCAGGTAAGAGTAGAAAGGAGCATATCTTTCAAAAAAAGGCCCTTTTCTGGGTGTCTTAAACCAATCCCTTGGAACCGATTCGAGGTCATATCGAACCTCCAGGGGTTCATCGCAGTCCTGGCATCGGGCGTTGACGAGGTCGAGCGGAAAATCCCCGCCACACTTTACACACTCAAGCTTCGATCCCTTCATTTTTCTCCCCTCACGAGATGATTTTTTTGGCCCGGGCCAAGGCCCGTGCGGGCTAAATGCGAAGGCTTCCTTTTTCGAGAACGATTCTCCCATCCAGTTCGATGGTGGGTTCCCACATGATCAGATCATAGTGAATCGCTGCTTTAACCGTTCCTCCAAGGGTTATGTTTGTCCCGATTCCGATGTGAACCGTTCCGAAAACCCCCTCGTCTTCCAGTTGAACTCCCTGCATGATCGATTTCGGATTGAGCCCCACACCCAGTTCTGCCACATTATAGACCTTTGGATCGTTCCAGCTCTTCAGGTCGTCCGCCAATGTTTTTGCCTGGTCTCCGCCTTCTATTTCTGTGATCATCCCTCTCTTCACGGTCGCCACCATAGGTTCTGTCAAGACCCCGATATCGATGTAGGGTATACTGGCATCGGCGACAATTTTGCCCTCTGCATTTCCCTCGATGGGGGAAAAGTTGGCCTCCACGTTGGGCACGGGTGAAAGTTGACCGGGTTCAACAATACAGTACATCGCATTTCCAGGACGGCCTTCTTTCTGCATCGATAAATGGGTGCCTCTCGGGGTGGTCAAGAGGACATTCTTGCTCCTTTCGAAGGCATCGGCCATCTTCTTGCATATGACTTTCAATTCGCCAAAGTCTGCCTCGATTCCCCCTGTAATGAGCTGATCCTCGGTAAATTCCGTCATGACGAGGCTTCTGGCCCCGGATTCGAGGGCACGTTTCATCGATTCGGTATGGGTGATTGAATAGGAGACCGGGGTGAAGATCACATCGGCCTTTTTCATGGCCTCGGCAATGGGAACGGGAGGTTCCTGACCATGTCCCTTTCTGGGTGTCATGATGGCGATCATCACCTCAGCGCCCCTTTCATAGGCCGCCGTAGCAAGAACCTGGGCGATCTTCACCCTCGTGAAATCCGTCACGATTAAGACATTTTCTTCGGGCTT
>JAUWDQ010000297.1 GCA_030608745.1 Pseudomonadota bacterium
CGTGCACGACACGGGATCCCAACGCCCCTTGCGAATCTTCGAAACGAGGTCGGGTTCGGAAATGAAGGGCCGGGCAAGGGAGACAAAATCGGTCCATCCCGCCGTTACGATCTCCTCCATGAGCTTGGGGGAGCGTAAACCCCCGACGAGGCTGAGGGGTAGTTGACCCACCCTGGCGTGGACGGCCCGGGCGTAGGGCAGGAAGTATGCCTCCTTCTCCCTGGAGAGAATATCCAGGCGATCTGCGCCCACTTCCTTCGTGGGAATACCCCCGCTTACCTCGATAGCGTCTACTCCGACCTTGGCAAGGATAGCGGCAACGGACGCACCATCTTCGACTGATAACCCGCCTTCAGCATCATCTTTTACCCCAAGCTTCACAGCCACGGGATAATCGGGGCCAACCGCCTTGCGGATGGAACGATAGACTTCCTCCAGGAAGCGAGAGCGCCCCTGAGTTCCTTTTCCCCATTCGTCGGGTCTTCGATTGGTCAGGGGGGAGGTGAAGAGGCTGACCAAATATCCATGACCCCCATGGATGAGGACTCCGTCGAGACCAGCTTTCCGGGCGCGGACCGCGGCCCGGGCAAAGGATTCTACGATTTCCCGGATTTCTGATGAAGCCAATTCCCGGGCAAGGGCGCCGGTTAGGGGATGAGGTACGGCAGAGGGCCCCATAGGCTCGGCGTATCCTTCCTGAACACGGCTCCCCCCGTGGTTGAGCTGGGCAAAGACGTAGCACTCATGCCGGTGGATAATGTCGGCCAGATCTTTTAAACCGGGGATGAGGCTATCTTCGTGAATCCCCGTCATCCGGGAATGAGCTCGACCCTGGGGGTGGACGAAGGCATGGCCCAAGAAGATGCAGGCTGCGTCACCCCGGGCGATAGCCTCATAGAATTCCAGCATGGGCGGGGTTATTTCCCCATTGGACCCGGCCATGCTCTCCGCAGTTGATGACTTAATGAAGCGATTCTTGAGCACCAAATTCCCGATAGCCTTTGGCTCAAACAGGATTGACATAGTCTCTCTCTCCAACATTGATAACCTCGTAAAAAGTCAAAAATGGGACGGCAAAGTAAAAAGATCCAAATGCAAGGCTTGCGAATCTTGAGGAATGCGACGTACTTACAGTACGTCGCAATGACGAAAGATGAAGTGTAACGCAGCAGTTGGACTTTTTACGAAGCCGTCAACATTGCCCTCGAGATAAATCATGCATGGGCATGGCCGGTCGATGGCTTACTTCTTTTTGCCATAAATTTCGGGGTTTAAGAGAACCGGGGACGTTTTTCCTTCTATAAAAGCTAATATTCTGTCCACAACTACATTCGCCATGAGCTCGCGTTTTTCGGCTACCCCGCTTCCTATATGCGGAGTCAGCACCACATTTTTTAGGTTAATGAGTTCTTTTGGTAAATGTGGATATGGCTCACCTTCGAACACATCTAATGCAGCACCCGCAATCATCTTTGAACGAAGTGCGCGAATGAGGGATTCTTGATCCACCACGGGTCCCCGAGAAGTATTAATGAAAAAAGAAGTGGGCTTCATCAAAGAGAATTCCCTATCACCTATCATATGATGTGTTTCGGGGGTATATTTAGGATGCAGGGATACGAAATCAGATTCCTTTAACAGCTCTTCAAGGGAGACATAGGTGACGCCAAGACGGCTTTCAATCTCTTGATACTGCTTCCGGGAATAATAGAGGATTTTCATACTAAATCCTCGTGCCCTGCGGGCCACTGCTTCCCCAACTTTTCCCATGCCTATGATACCCAAAGTCTTCCCATATACCAGGGATCCCATGAGATACATGGATTGGCACCCTGGAAATACCCCAGCGCGGACCAACTTGTCCCCTTCTACGATTCTACGGGCAGCGGCCAATAGAAGAGCCCACGTCAAATCCGCTGTTTCCTCAAAGATAGCATCCGCAGGGATACCAGTTACAGGCATCTTCCGGCCAGTTATGGGGATCTTCCGGCGGCTTGCTTCTTTTACATCTATTGCCCCTGGTGAAGATGCCATAGTAGCAATCAGTTTCAAGTTGGGATTGGCAGCTATCACCTCTGCGTCGACTATGTCCCCCAAACGACAAAATAGGTAATCATTTCTGCTTACGCCCTTGATCAGATCTTTTTTGCTAATTGTCCCGGATGAATCGGGATGCACTTCGATATCCATGGCCTTTCTTAGCCTTTGTAAAGCCGATTCTTGAATGGGTTGTGTGATGAAGATCTTTGGTTTGGTCATCTTCCCCTCCTTGGTGCCGCACCAATACCCCATCCTTTCGAGCTTGCTTCCTGGCAGCGATCAATTCTTCGACTTGCTGCGGTGATAAGCTCCAATCTAATATTCTTCGCTCTTGACCTTCATAAATAAGGCTTGCAGAGAATCTCGTGTATGCGGATGTCAAAGAAGTTCTGAACATTAACCGGGGTGAGGACGACGGCAGTATCCGCTCCCTTCCCCGTGCCCGCGATGGCGACGCATGGCTCCCCTACCTTTACGAGCCCCGCATCAGCCGCCATGAGGGCGATCTCCACACAAACCTTGAAACCCTGCCCAAGGGTTTTAAGGTTTGTTTGGAGATCGCCGTAATGGCGGCAGATGCGGGGCTCGTAAAGGTGGGGGAGCCATGCGTCGCCATCGCAGGCGCGGGGAAGGGAGCGGATACTGCCGTCGTCCTCACA
>JAUWDQ010000108.1 GCA_030608745.1 Pseudomonadota bacterium
TACCCGAAAAGGTACCACATTTTCACCGGGCATCAAAGGATGGGAGTACTGGATAAACATGGATGTGGAAACTGGTGAGCTGGGAAGTGCTCATAAAATGGTGAGCCAGTGCTGAAAGGAAGAGAGTTCTCAAGTTCCCAAGGGCCTCTTCCAGACCTCCTTCAGGTCTTGAATGTTCGCACGAATGATCTCCCTCCCACTCAGCCCGATGGCCCTGAATAGAGGAGCTGAGCTCATTTTCCCCAGGAGACCATAGGCTATCCTCACAAAGGCCCCTTCGAAGGCGTCCTTTTTATCGGGGGATATAGTGACGACGAAACGAGATTGGGTCTCAGAGAAGAGCAACACGTCATCCCGATCCACCCCGGTAGCGGGCACCTTCCCCAGGTCAATCTCCATCCCCAGCCCCCCTGCAAAGGCAGTCTCGGCTAGTGCGACTCCGAGCCCACCATCTGAGCAATCGTGGCACGAGGCGATGAGTCCCTCTTCAGTGGCCTTATTCAGCCTTCGATATAACTCTTTGGCCTTCTCGGCATCTACCTTGGGAACCTTGTTTCCAATGTACCCCCACATGGCATAGTATTCGGATCCACCCAGTTCGTTCAGGGTCTCCCCGAGGATGTAGACGAGATCGCCCGGTCTTTTGGCGTCCATGGTGACGGCCTTTCGGGCATCATCGATTTTCCCCATGGCGGAGAAGAGCACCGTTGGAGGGATGGAGATTTTGGTTTTTCCGATGAGATAGTCGTTTTTCATGCTGTCTTTGCCCGAGATGCAGGGCACGCCGAAGGCGGTGGTGAAGTCGTAGAGGGCCTTATTGGCCCGGACGAGCTGAGCCAGTTTATATTCCCCGTCGGGAGTCTTCTTCGACTGGATGGGATCAGGCCAGCAGAAATTGTCGAGCCCCACCATTCGATCGATCATCCCCCCAACGGCCACGTTATTGCGGATGGCCTCGTCGATGGCGCAGGCCATCATGTGGTATGTATCGATATCGCTGTACCTGGGGCATATGCCGTTGGAGACGACGACTCCTTCATAGGAATCCAAGATAGGTCTGACCACCGCGGCATCGCTGGGCCCATCGTTTTCCTTTCCCACCAAGGGCTTGACCACGCTCCCTCCTTGAACCTCATGATCGTATTGGCGGATGATGGATTCCTTGCTGCAAATGTTGAACCTGGAGAGCATCCCTTGCAGGGTTTCTGTGAGGTCTTCGTCCATTGGCAATTGGGGCTCTTGGAAGCCTTTGGGATTCCACGTGGCTTTGAGCCTCATCTTGGGAAGTCCCGCGTGCAGGAAATCCATATCCAGATATCCAACGGTCCTTCCCCCGTAGAGCACATGGAATTTGCCAGTGTCGGTGAACGTTCCCAAAACCGTGGCTTCTACATCCATCTTCTCGGCCAATTGGAGAAAGGGCTCGATCTTCGAGGGGGCAACAGCCAGGGTCATTCTTTCCTGGGCCTCGGACAGTAAGATTTCCCATGGGTTGAGCCCGGTGTACTTCAATGGTGCCTTTTCCAGTTCGAGCCGGCAACCGATGGGCCGAGCCATCTCCCCCACGGAGGATGAAAGTCCACCAGCCCCGTTATCGGTAATGGAGTGGTATAACCCCAAATCCCTGGCTTTCAGGAGAAATTCGGTCATTTTCTTTTGGGTTATGGGGTCTCCAATTTGAACGGCCGTGGTTGGGGATTCCTCGTGGAGCTCCTCGGAGGAGAAGGTGGCTCCGTGGATCCCGTCCTTTCCAATTCGTCCCCCGGTCATGACGATCAGATCGCCAGGCAACGGGCTTTTGATATGGCTGGGCTCACCTCGAATCTTGCTGGGCATGATTCCGCCTGTTCCACAATAGACTAACGGCTTGCCCGCGTATCGATCGTCGAAGACCACACACCCATTAATCGTTGGAATACCGCTTTTATTACCTCCGTGCTCCACTCCCTCTCTCACCCCTTCATAGACCCTTTTGGGGTGAAAGAGCCTTGGAGGGAGAGGTTTGGAGTAATGGGGGGGTGCGAAGCAGAAGGTATCGACGTTGAAGATGAGCTTGGCTCCTTTTCCTGTTCCAAAGGGATCCCGGTTAACGCCGACGATACCGGTCAAAGCTCCCCCGTATGGATCGAGGGCACAAGGGGTATTGTGGGTTTCCACCTTGAAAACAAGGCTGTAGGAGTCATTGAATTTGATTATCCCCGCGTTGTCGTCGAAGACGGATAAACAAAGATCTTCCCCTCCCATTTCCCTTCTGATCGTTTCCGTAGCCCCCTTAATGTAGGTATTGAAGAGGCTGTCGATGACCTCCACTTCACCCCTCTCGTTGGTATATTTGATCAGTCCATTGAAGATCTTATGTTTGCAGTGTTCCGACCACGTTTGGGCTAAGGCCTCCAACTCTACGTCTGTGATTTTTCCGCCGAGGCCGAATCCCCTCCGTTCTCGGATGACCGAATCCCTTTTGAGGTACGCCTGAATGGCCTTCAACTCGTCCAGGCTCAGCGCCAATACCCTATCGTGGCTGAGCTTGAGCAAGGCTCGGTCAGTTATTTGGAGACCGATCTCCTCTACCTGGATTTTTTGGTCTATTTTAACCCTGGGGACGGTAGGTTCGAGTCCCCTCCGGCCATTCCACAGGTGGCGGGGAATGATCTCAAAGCGTTGGACCAACGGGTTTACCAGGAGCCCGGTACAGATTTTTTCTACTCCCGGCCTTTCCAAATTCCTTTTGATGAGGTACTGAGTGGATGTATAAACTCTCTCCTCTTCTTTCAGTTGAATGCCCAATCTCAGTTCAATAGCCTCCCTGGCGGTTTTGCCCACATTGTCCGTCACACCGGGCCTAAAACCCACCTCGATAAGCCAATCGAAGGATTGGGCCAAAGGTCGATCGATGGCGTACACTTGAGTGATGGGGTCCGAAAAGGGCCCGTTGGCCACCATTTCCAATTGCTCGGGGGAAAGGCCGGCATCGATGGTATAAACCGAGATGGTATTGACGGATTGAACCTCTAAGTTCAGGTCGTCTCGGATCCGCCTCTTGAGCTTTTCCCCAAGGGCATCGCGGGTATGGTTTTTCAAGCCGATTTCAATGCGATGGGGCATCCCCTTCTCCTGCCACTGAGGTTATTCGAGAAATAGGGGTTATGATAAATACTTTTCCAGCGCCGTGAGACTACTCCATAGGTGAGCCTCTTCGTGGGGTTCCACGGCAAGAATCGGACGGGGGTTGATGCGCCCAAGGAGATCGAAGAATTCAGCGAAATCATTTTCCCCATCGCCGAGGGGGAGGTGGTCATCCCTGGCTCCATCGTTGTCGTGGAAGTGAACTTCGGCGAGAAATTCGCCCAGGAGATCGAACCATTG
This sequence comes from Pseudomonadota bacterium, assembly GCA_030608745.1. Taxonomy (GTDB): domain Bacteria; phylum Desulfobacterota; class BSN033; order WVXP01. The sequence continues at coordinate 3,367 of JAUWDQ010000108.1, forward strand.
GGGTAAAGGGGCTTTGCTGAACACGAAATAGTGGCCCGTATCGAAACAGAAGCGGAAGTTGGGGGAATCGACGCCCTCGATCAGGCTCCTCAAGGTTTGGGGTTTCTCCTCGAAGACGTTCTCAACGGCTATGGTGGTGCTTATCTCCTCGGCTTTCCTCGCGACGGGCTTCCAGGCTTCAATGCTATTTTTCAACCAGAGGCCTTGGTATTCCTCGAAGCGCCAGGGGTCAAACCCCGGATGGAAGACGACGGTTTTGGGCCGGAAGAGAACGGCCAAATCCATGGTTTTCCATATCCTCTCGAGGGTAACCTCCTTCACCTTTGCATCCACTCCTCCGGGGCTGAGGTCCATATAGGGCCCGTGAAGGGTGACGTCGATCTTCTGTTCGGAGAGGACCCCGGCAAGGCGGTCTATATCCTCCTGGCAAGCGGTGTCGAGGGCGTTTCCGTCGAAGTAGATCTCCGGGTGCAACCGATTTTGGATGGCAAAATCGAGCCGAGCCAGTAACATCTCATAGGGAACGTTGACAAAAATCTGCCTTCTTCCCATATCGATACATTCCCTCTATGCTACACCCTTCTTGTCTTGGAATTTGACGAGCTCTTCTAACCTATCCAAGTTCGTCCTCTCCCCCAGGGTTATCAGGGTGTCCCCCCGTTCGATTGCGGTGTTAAAGGCCGGGTTGAAGATCATGCTTCCATCTTCTTTTTTGATGGCAACAACGATAAGGTCCAACTCGCTTCGGATCCGCGATTCCCTCAGGCTGGTCCCGGGAAGTTTCGCCGTATCGTTGACCTTGATCTCCTCCATTTGGAGCTGAATGCTTTCCCGTTTCATGGCGAGTTCCATCAATTCAACAACGGCAGGTCTAATTATGGCCATGGCCATCCGATGGGCCCCGATAAGGTAAGGGGAGACGACCTTGTTGGCTCCCGCGGAAATCAATTTCTTCTCCACCTTTTCCTCACTGGCCCGGCTGAGGATATAGAGATTCGGGTTTAACCCCCTGGCCGTAAGGGTAATGTATAAGTTGTCGGCATCGGAGGCCACCGCAGTTATCAAGGCCTTTGCCCTTTGGACGCCGGCATCGATAAGGGTTTTTTCGTCGGTAGCATCACCCCTGATGTAAACCAATCCCTCTTCCTCCATGTCCTGGATCACATGCTCATCCCTCTCGATAAGCACAAAGGGGAGACCCTCGCCCTTGAATTGACTGCAGATGTAACCGCCAATGCGGCCATAACCGCAGACGATATAGTGGTTCTTAAGCTTATGAATGGCCTTTTCCAATTTCTTCCTCCCCATGAGCTTTCTGATTTCCCCCTCTACGACGACCCCTGCTAGTCGGCTTACCAGATAGGCTACAATGCCCACGCTGCTGATAATCAGGCCAATGGTAAAAAACCTTCCGGTTCCCGACAACTCCCCAACCTCACCATATCCCACCGTGGTGATGGTGATGACCGTCATGTAAAGGGAGTCGAGCAAGGACCATTCTTCGACGAGGGTGTATCCAAAGGTCCCGGTAATGAGGATGATCAGCAGGAGTATAACAGCATAGCGAATTTGTTGCAGGAGAATCACGGTTCGATACCGGATGGATTTGGCGGCTTCGTAAAAAGTCCAACTGCTGCGTTACGCTTCATCTTTCGTCATTGCGGCGTACTGGTACGTACGCCTCACTCCTCAAGATTCGCAAGCCTTGCATTTGGAGCTTTTTACTTTGCCGTCCCATTTTTGACTTTTTACGAGTTAATCAGATTTAGTTAGCTATATATCACCCATTCGTTGAAAATTCAACACCGAAGGCTTTCCAACTTGGGAGGTATGTTATTGAAATATAGCATTGGGTATGGTATAAATTCGTCAACCTTGAGGGGGGAAAGAGCACATGTTCGGCATAGGGATGCCTGAGCTTCTGGTCATTTTGGGCCTTGCCCTCATCATCTTGGGCCCCAAAAAGCTACCGGAGATAGCCCGGGGTTTGGGAAAGGCCATGCGAGAGTTCCGGCGGGCCACGAATGATATCAGGGAACAATTCGATGAGGAAACCAGCGAGCTGAAAGAAGCTACGGAAAGCCTAAAGGAGGAGGTTAGCTTCGAAGAAGAGGGGGAATTTGAACCGGAAGGGGGGGATGAGCCCATTGGTGAATCAGGACAGGAATCAAAGGAAGAGGTGGCTCCCTCGCCGGATACCTCAGATGGTGTGGAGGTGACCGCGAAAAAGGGAGGGGAAAAAGGAGAAACGGTCCCCAATGGATGAAGCCAAGATGTCCTTCACCGCCCATCTGGGGGAGTTGAGGAACCGGTTAATCAAATGCTTAGTTGCGGTCGGCATCGGGTTCGTCGGCTCCTACTTCTTTAAAGAGAAGTTGTTTCAGATTTTGGTACATCCCCTCCTGAAGGCGATGGGGGAGAAGGGTACCCTGATTTTTACCGGGGTTCCGGAACCCTTTTTCGTCTATTTAAAGGTTTCCCTGGTAGCAGGTATTTTTTTCAGCGCCCCAGTCATCCTTTATGAGATCTGGGCCTTCGTCGTCCCGGGCCTTTACAGTCGTGAAAGGAGGTACGTTGTTCCCTTCGTATTCTTCTCGTCAATGCTCTTCTTGCTCGGGACCCTCTTCGGATACTACGTCGTTTGTCCCTATGGTTTTAAATTCCTCCTGGGCTTTGCCTCCTATAACATCCAACCCATGTTGGCCATTAAGGAATACTTCTCCTTCAGCACGAAACTCTTGCTGGCCTTTGGATTCGTCTTCGAATTGCCCCTGTTCATCGTGTTCCTATCAAAAGCCGGGATCGTCAGCCCCAAAACTCTCTCCAGACAGAGGAAATATGCCATATTGGTGATTTTTGTTACAGCGGCAATCCTCACCCCTCCCGATGTCGCCACGCAGATCATGATGGCGGGTCCCCTCATTGTGCTGTTCGAAGTTGGCGTTATCATGGCGAGGATTTTCGGGAAAAAAGAGGAGATGCCGGAGGGACAAAAGGCGGAGGGATAGAATCGGCCACCTGATCGTAAATCATTCATCAAAGGATGAATGCTCCCTCGAACATCGGACGAGGTGTGGAGGATCCACTCATAGGAGGAGACATCGAGATTTCGGGGACTGCAAAGGCCATGAGTCGATTCTTCGACATACGGGCTCATAATCGCCACGTCCTTGGCAGTCCTGCGTCCATGGGCTTTCCGATTGAGGGGTTCAAAGGAAAATGATGGTGAAGAAGAAAGGGCATAAATGGCGCATTATTATGGCAGCCCTCTTCTTGCTCTACGGTTGCGAGGGGGCCATATTGAGATCCAGCTCACCCAATGCGTATGCATCATTATCGGTGGAAAAGGAAAAGGAGATGGGGCGGAGGTTGGTTCTCCAGATAGAGAAAGAATTGGATATCATCCGGGATCCCACCGTTCAGCAGTATGTAGATAGGATAGGAAACCGAATCCTTCCTCAGATTGGTCATACTCCTTACGAATTTCACTTTTATGTCGTGAAGAGCCCCGATCCCAACGCCTTTGCCATTCCGGGGGGACATATTTTCATAGGCAGCGGGCTCATCATCATGGCCTCTTCGGAAGATGAGGTGGCGGGTGTTGTGGGTCATGAGATTGGCCATATCAAGGCCAGGCATATCGCCCAGAGGATTGAAAGGTCGAAGAAATTGAGTTTGGTAACTCTAGCGGGGATTTTGGCCGGGGTAATTATAGGTGGAAAGGCTACAGGGGCGATGACGATGGGCTCTGTTGCTGCAGGCCAGGCTCTGGCATTGAAATATAGCCGCGAGGATGAAAGGGAGGCGGACCAATTGGGATTTCAGTATCTGACCAAAGCGGGCTATAGTGGGTGGGGGCTGGTGTCCTTTTTGAAGAAAATGCATCGGATGAGCTTTCAATCCTCCGGAAGCCCTCCGAGTTACCTTTCGACTCATCCGGGTACCGAGGACCGAATCAGCTATCTCTTGGGGATGTTGCGGGGTTCCCCTGCAAGAGGCCTGAAGGGGAATGGAAAAGACCTGAGACGCGTCCAGGCCATACTTTTTGTGGAAGAGAGGCAAGCCCAAACTGCGGTAAATCATTTTCAATCCATTCTGAAGGGGAATCCAAATGATTTGGACGCCTTCTACGGCCTCGCCTTAGCCCACAAAAAAATGGGGAGGATCGATCTCGCCATCGGGGAACTTGAACGAGCAAGGCAATTATCTCCCAAGGATGGAGGGGTCCTACGGGAGTTGGGCACCTGTTATTTCTTACGTGGAAGGTTGGATGATGCGGTCTCCGTCCTGAGGGAATCGCTGGTTATACATCCCGAAGACGGTCTCAGTCTCTATTACATGGGACGGGCTTATCAGGAAAAGGGTAATTTAGAAGCTTCCCTGGATGCTTACCTGAGGGCAAAGGAGATTAATCCAGACATTGTCGACCTCTATTACAGCCTGGCAATGGTTTATGGCAAAAGGGGTGATGGCTGCAATTCTCACCGAAATTTCAGCACCTACTTCAGCAGGCGGGGGGAGGTCAAACCCGCCTTGATCCACCTGAGAAAGGCCTTAAAATACTGCGAAGAGGAAGAGGAGATCCAAAAGGAGATTCGGCGGCTAAAAAAGGCCTTAAAGGATGAAACGGGGGAAAGGTGAATCGACCGATTAATTGAGATATCCCCTTGAGTTGGGAATTTTTGCTATATTTTTAAGAAAGAGGCCTTCGATGAAAAGAGAAATTTACCTTCTTCTCCTGTTTTTTATTATCGTTTCGTTTTCCACCTCTTCTTGGGGATCGGCGGGGGAGGAATATGAAGAGAAGTTCCGTGCTCAAGGAAAGAGGCTCACCGTCGACTGGGGTCTATTCGATTCCATTGAACAAAGCGAGAGGCTCGAGAGGCAATTGAAGGTTTTATGGGAGATCTTCAGGAAACATAGAAGGGAATTTCGGCTCACCGCGAGAATTCAAATCACAAGATCGGCCGATTTCCTCTCCCTTTCCGATGAGATCAAGAAGGATAATGACCTGTTGCGGATAACCCTTTCCCGCACCGGAAATTCCATCATTTCCCAGAAGAAAATCTTGAAAACCCTACGGAGTAGGCCTTTCTTCTATTTCACCAAGGAAATATTAAAATACAAGCGAAGAAAGGTAGTGCGCGATTTGGGGAGGGAGGGTTACTACTACGAGGAAGATGGAGAGGTAAAGTATGCCGCAGTGGATACGGTTGAACTCTTACAAAAAAAGGAGGAGAACGAAAGATATATTGAGGAGGAGAGGAGGAAGGAAAGGGAGAGGGAGTTATTGGGGGAGTGAGATACGGTTGTCATATTGCCCAAGGGGCATCAGGCCTTTTTGGATAGGAAGGGACCTTTCATTTGGGGAAAATCGTAAGATCT
>JAUWDQ010000201.1 GCA_030608745.1 Pseudomonadota bacterium
CACCCAGGCCACGGATGGGGCTGATTTGAATCCGGAATAAATCATACACTCCATCTCGGCGATGGCAACCTTCTGGCCTTTCCCCTTTTTGGAGAGGATGTTAGAGAATTCAATGGCTCCCCCGAAATTCCCTGGAGTAAGCACGACAATCTGCCCATCCTCTAGGTATGGAACGCAGGCTTCGGCAAAAGGCTTCTGGGCAAAGGCGGGGAGAACCATGAGAATTACCTCAGCACCGGACAACGCCTCGCTCAAGTCAGTCGTTACCTTCTCCAGCTGAGCGAGTCCTCCCCTGATACCAGGATTGCCCACGATCTGAAGCTCAATCGTCTTATCCCCTACTATCCCCTCGATATTCTTTTCAAGATTCGGAAGCTCACAGAGAGCTACCCTGTGGCTCCTTAAGGTCAGATCCGCTGCCGTGATAAAGGCTCCATTGCCTCCCCCCAGGACTGCAATGTTTGGTTTTTCTGCCATGCTGTCTCCTCCTGAAGTTCGTAGAGCTATGAGACTCGGATCAACTCACTGGAATCCTTGTAATTGGTGATCAGTTCATACCCCTTTCCAGTCACGATGATCTCGTCTTCAATTTGAAAGCCCATGTTCTCGTCCACCATCATATAGTAGGGCTCGATACACAGGACCATGCCTGGCTCCAGGACGGTATCACTGAATTTGTTGATATAAGGCTCCTCATGGAGGGTTAGGCCCAGGCCATGGCCCACAAAATTGATCGGCTCCAGGCCCATTTCCTGGAACTTCCTGGAAAATTTCTGGTAGATCTCCTGGGAATGAACCCCTGGCCGGATATTTTCCAAGATGAGCATCCGTGCCTCGATCAATTTCTTCCAAGTCTCTTTCTGAAAGGCCGTCGGTTCTCCAGCCACCGCAGTTCTGGCTACATCCGAAAGGTAATTGGAGAGACTGCCAAAGATATCCACCCGGATCATATCTCCTTCCTTAACTATGTTATCCGTTGGACCTGGGTTGGCATGAGAACATCGTTCCCCGGCCCCCACCACGAGTTTTAAAATGTAATCCACTCCTTCTACATAGAGCCCATTAACAATGAAACCGGCCAGATCCAGCTCCGTCATGCCGGGCTTCAATTTGCAAAAAGAATCATGGTGGACCTTCTCCGCTGCCCTTCCTACAAACCGAAGTTTATCAATCTCTTCCTCGGTCTTGATCATCCGAAGTTTCCCGAAGAACTCTTCTGCATCCTCAAAGGTGGCCTTTGGAAGTAATTTCTCTAATTTCAGATAGTCCCGTGCCGGGAGATAGTCTAATTCGATCCCGATCTTCCCTCTTCCCAGCCCCAGATCTTTGATGCCGTTCGCCAAAAATTCCATGGGGCTTTCCGTAAATTCATTGTAAGCCCGAATATCTTCAATCTGAGCGTTGGTCTTGGCAAAACTCTCCTCCATGTTCACCACGATCATTTTGGCGATACCGCTTTCCGGAACCAAACAGATCACGTGCCTCTGCCGGATAAGCGATTGCGAAGGAATAGCCACTCCCGCGGTATAGGTGGTGTTTTCCGGAGAAATGGAAACCAGTCCATCAAAACCCACCTTTTTCATCTCTTCCCTCTGTTTCCGAATGATCTTGCTCTCCATCGAATCCTCCTATCCGTTCTCCACGTAATCCAAGAGCTTTTCCAAGCTCATTCCCTTAATCCCCATCTTTTCCAAGGTCCACCCGGTTTGTTGGTAGTTCGTTTCGTTTATGGTGGAAGCCAAGTCAATCAAAGCATTGATAGTAGGTGTAGGGATGCCCAACATTTCTCCCAAGTAGGCCATGGGGACTATCCCAAAAGGGATATCTTCGGTTAGGTAACGATAGGAGAGGGTTTCTGGCGCCCTGATAAACCGATTGGGTTCACTTTCCTGAAGGGCCTGGTAGAGAGATCCAGCCCGGTAAGCCCTCTCACTGGTTGCTCCTGCTTTATAAAAAAAATCCAAAAAACACCCGGTCGCGTAATTGATCTTCTGACACAGGGCAATCCTTTCTTTGTCAACCTCCTCTATAACCCGGGCGATTGCCGGTGTACCCCCTTCACAGTAGTAGGAAAAATCTCCCTTCGTATGTTCAATCCATCCGGCGTTCATGATCATTCCCGGTGGATGCATCACGGCGTTGAAATTGGTGAGAGATGTCTCAAGGACGTTCTTCCGTTCAGTAATGTCGGGAAAGAGTCCTTTGAATATCTGAAAGCATTCTCCCGTCTTTTTCCCCGGAAGTGTGGCGAACTGGAGCTTAAGCCGAACCGTGATTCTCACCGTGGCCGGGCCGGTCAAGCGACAGATGTAGGTCAGGGTATTGGTCTCACAGATAGGGACATCAGGGCTGGACTCCTTTTCCGTCAGAATCTTTTTAAATGCCAGGGCTCCCCCGGTAGACCCCGGGTTCAGGACGATGAGCTGTTCATTCTTGAGATGGGGTGCACAGGCATGAGCATAGTATTCATGACCAATGGCGGGAACGGTTACCAAGATCAGCTCCGCCTCGCTCAGTGCCTCTTCGATAGTCCCACAAATTCGATGAATGGGCACGAACCGTTCTCCGGACGGATCAATGAGTACAATCCCTCCTTGATCTCGTACGGGTTTGAACGTTTCGGGCGAACGAGAAAAGAGAAAAACCCGGAAATCCTTCAAGGTCAAATCCGCGGCGGCAGCATGGGCGCCATTTCCTCCACCTAAGACGGCAATGGTTTTCATGATCGACTCTCCTATGAGCGAATCACCATCTCATCGATGAACAACGGTCACTCTTCTTCCTCGAGGTGATGGACCACCTTGTTATTAACTTCACCATGAATGGCATCAACTGACCGCCGAGATGTTTCTCCACCCCTTTGAATATCAACAATCCAGTAAGGGTAGTATATTAGGTTTGTTTCCTTGATTTGGTTCGAGACCTCTTTTAGAAAAAAGATCTTACGCATGAAGAGGTCCAGGGCGAAATCCTCGGCTTTTTTCCATGCCTCGTTCCGGGTGACCCGAACCTTTATTCTGTCCGGGACACTGCCTTCTGGCACCTGCGAACCTTCGGGAAGACTCTTGGCATACCCGACATCCCCGGTAACAGCATCCACCGTTACGAGGAGTTTCAGGGTTTGATTTTTTTTCAACTTCTGGGTGGCGGTAGCTTCAAGAGAGACGCACCAATAGGGATAGTGGACCATGCGAGAGCCGAGGATACTCACCGTGGTAGAAAAAAAGGGGAAGAGAGGCCGTTTTGCCACAATGGCATGAAGCCTCTCCTCCGCGATTTTTGATGTCAAAACGGTTACCGATTCTTCGGACATCGCCCGACAATCCTTTGTCCACTTCGAACTAGCCCTTCCATCAGGATTATTCCCTCCCAATGCGCTTCATGAAAGCGCTCACCCGTTCCGGATCCGGCGCAGTCAGGTAACTTCCAATGACATAGACAAGGGCCGAAAGGATGACCCCGACGATAATGGGATGAAGCAGAGGGATCACTTTCCAGTAGGTGAAGAGAAACGTCCCCAGGAATCCGACAACGATCGCGAGGCAACCACCGAAGTTGTTGGCCCTCCTCCAGACGAACCCGATGTAGAGCGGGACGAAGAAACCCGCCGCCACCGTTCCAAACACGTAGGCCCCCATTGACATCACCCCTTTGGGATAGCTAAGGGCCAAGACTAATCCAGCAGCGCCCACGACTAGGGTTGCCCATCGGCTGACCGCGACCAACTGAGCATGGCTAGCCTCGGGATTGATGAAGCGCTGATAGAAATCCCGGCTAATGGTTACCCCCGAAACCAGGAGGAATGAGTCAGCAGTGGACATAATAGCAGAGATGATGGCAGCAATGAGAAGTCCGCCGAAAAGGGGATGAAACAGCTTCACGATCATGGCGGGGAAGACGGTATCGTACGGCTTGATCCCCTCGCCAATGAGGAGTCTTCCTGCCATGCCGATAACGATGCCCGCACCGATACAGAGCACATTGGCCATGGTCCCGATTCCCAAGGCGACCCGGATAGAAGAAATGTTCTTCGCGGAAAAGGCCCTCGCCAGGTACGATGGTTGGGAAGGATTCCCGAGCCCAAAGGCCACTGCCATTCCCAGGAGTATCCAGAAACTTCGGGGCCCGGTGGGAGAGACATAACTCGTACTGATGGCCGCAATTTTCGTGTTCAGGGCCGCTAATCCCCCCACTGCGTAGACGGCCACGATGGCAGTAACAAACATCCCAATGAGGAGCATGACAAACTGGATACAATCGGTCCAGGCAACCGCCTGCATGCCTCCCAACACCGTGTACGCAATTACCACTCCGGCAGAGAGGGTCAGGCTGAAAGTGAAGTCCCAACCCATGATTCCGCTAATGATGGTTCCCATGGCCATGATCTGGATCCCAGTGTACCCAAAGGACCCAAATAGAGCGACAACTGCTGCCAGTGGTCTTGCCTTGGCCCCGTATCGCGCTTCCATGATGTCGGGTACGGTATAGCCCACAAACCGGACAAAATAGGCCGCACTCAAAACCATGATTAACGGTCCAATCCACGTTCCATGGGCTATGTTCCAAAAACTCCAGCCGATACGGTAGCCCCATGAGGGAGAACCAAGCATGGTTATGGCGCTGATAAAGGTTGCCCCGAAGGTTCCAGCCAGGATTCCGACACCAAATCTACGTCCGCCAACCCAGTAATCATCTTCGCTCTTGGTCCTTCTTGCAGCGATATAGCCGATGAGCATCAACACCCCTAAATACACAAAGACCATTATGATGTATATTGCTTTTCCCTCGATTACAACTTTGTTCATTGGTCTCCCC
>JAUWDQ010000199.1 GCA_030608745.1 Pseudomonadota bacterium
ACAGATGGAAAAGGAACTGAAATCGATCGTCTCGGGAGCTTACCGGACGGCCGAGGAGATTCGCGGAAAGGCAGACGCAGAGGCAACCAGGATCTATGGGGAGGCTTATGGTGAGGATCCGGAATTCTACGCCTTTTTCAAAACCCTGGAAACCTATAAGGAAGCACCCTATAACAATGCCTTGATTATCCTTGGAACCGATTCTGACTACTACCGGTTCCTGAAGAACATCCCGAAATGAGCTTCGCTCGTTCCGAGCATCCCGCCCGCAAAGGGTAGAACAATCCAATTAGTGGAATGATGGGGCGGCCGTATTTCGAGCCACTACTGGTCGCTCCATTTCCCATATCTCTCCCTGAGAACTCTGTGGAGAATCTTTCCGGTCCCTGTTCGAGGCATCTCTTCTTCTTTGATGAAGTCGACAGACTTGGGAATCTTATAGCCGGCAATTTTGCCCCGGCAATGCTGGATCAGTTCCGTGGCCAGGTCCTCTGACGGTGTGTATTTGTCATGAAGGACCACTACGGCCTTGACCGCCTCTCCCCACTTTTCATGGGGCACCCCGATGACGGCAACATCCTTCACAGCAGCATGGCTCCCTACTATGTTTTCGACCTCGGATGGGTAGACGTTCTCCCCTCCCGTGATGATCATATTGGCCTTTCTGTCCACGAGATAATAGTACCCGTCTTCATCTATCCTTCCCATATCACCAGCCGTGGACCACTCGCCCTCGAAGACTTCCTTGGTCTTCTGCGGGTCTTTCCAATATTCCTTGAAGACGATAGGGGTCCTGACAAAGATTTCTCCAACTTCACCATCGGGGACCTCCCTTCGGTTCTCATCGAGAATTTTGATCCGGTCTATCCCGAAGATCTCCTTTCCAATGGAGCCGAGTTTCTCCATCTGATCTTCGGGCCGCAAGAGGGTCATCAAGCCCTGTTCCGTTGACCCGTAAGCCTCCCAAAGCTCGGCATTCTTGAAGTATTTCATGATTTCAATTTTGGTATCTTTCCTGGCGGGAGCCGAGGAGATGAGGAGCTGGCGGATCGAGCTTACATCATACTTACGCTTTACCTCTTCAGGAAGGGCCAACATCATAATGTAGTGGGTGGGGACTAATGAGGTGAAAGTTATCTTCTCCTCGTCAATGGTCCGGATAAGATCTTCGGGGTCAAAACTGATCATGTTATAGACGAAGCAACTTCCCCCCACATAGGTGTACGCGAATGAATAGAAGATGGAGTTGATATGGCACATGGGCATCACCAGCATAACCTTATCATCCGGCCTAACGGCCATATTGATATCGTTCAGGATGTACTCTGCGATATTACCCTCGTAGGTTCTCACCACGCCCTTTGGCCGTCCCGTAGTCCCTGACGTATACATAATATTCCAGATATCCGCGGAATCAACGACCACATCCGGCCGGCTTGGCGCCCCTTTTCCCATGAGATCCTCGTAGTGAAGATACCCCTCGGGTGGCTTTCCGCTCCCCATATAGACGTAATTCTCTTGGGGAACGGGCAGCTTATCCCGCATGCCGGCTATTATTTCGATGAACTCCTCTGCCACCAAGAATGCCTTGCTCTCGGAATGGTTGATGATGTACTCGATCTCAGGTGGGGCCAAGCGAAACATAACGGGAACGGTAATCTGTCCTCCCCTGGCGGAAGCGGCATAGATCTCCATCCATTCGATGCAATTGGAAGCAAGAATGGCAAAACGGTCGCCCTTTTTCACCCCCAGATCGGATAGGGCGTTGGCCAAACGATTCGCCCTCTCGTCCCATTCCTTGAAGGTGGCCTGCCTGAACTTATCCTTGATGGCGACCTTATCGGGGATGTTTATGGCGTGCATCTTAACCACGTCTCCAGCGTGCAACCACTTGCTCTTTAATACCATTTCTCTTTCCCCCGTGGCTTTGTGTTTTTTTGTATTCTAATCCTTCGTTTTATCCTTGTCAATCTTTTTTGACCTCTTCCAACAAGGACCTCCATCCCCCGTGTTCGAATCCAAATCCACGAGCTTGAAAAGAATTCCGTGATCGGCTATCATCCATGCACATATTCCCGTACTTTTCCTCGGAGGTGAACATGGAAATCCTTATGGAACCCAAGATCCGCTTGTTTCTCGTCCCCTTTTTATTCTTCCTCATATCCGTCCTGATTAACCTCATTCAGCACCATTACTACAGGAGACGGGCGGATCACTTTCTCAACAAGCAAGAGTCGCTCTTCCGTTCCCTTACAGGGCTCCATAACTCCCTGGGCAAGCTGGAGACCGCCTGTGCCCTGGAAATGGAGATCACCACCTCTCTGAAAGACATGGGGAAAGCTATTCATATCGCCCGAGCTCAACTGAGCTCCTCCATCGGGGATATCGAGGGGAGCCTCCGCTCTTTTCGGGAGTACAGGGTGAGGGAAAAAGCACGGGAAAAACATAAACGGGGATTAGACACGGGCCGCGGGAAAAAACCATCGAAATAGACCAGATATGAGATCAAGGATCGATCGAAAGGCCGATTTTTCCAGACAGATTCGTAAATCCACAAAAACTTCCTTGTCTTTTCCAAAGGATTCAGTTATAGAACTAGTGGTTTTCGGAACGGGGGGGAATCGCCATGGAAATAGAGGGATATCACTTTCCTGATGACCTCTACTACGACAAGGAGCACTGCTGGTGTCGCGTGGAGGGCAATGTGGTGGTAACGGGAACAACGGACTTCGCCCAAAAAATGGCCGGGGAAATTGTCTACGTCCAATTACCCCTGATTGGCAAATCAGTAACACAGGGGAAACCCTGTGCTGCCCTTGAATCGGGGAAATGGGTGGGTCGGATTTACGCGGTTGTATCAGGCAAAGTCGTGGAGGTGAATGAGGAGCTCGAGGATACTCCCGATTCAATCAACGGAGGACCTTATGAACAGGGATGGATATTCAAAATCGAACCGAGCAATCTCGAGGAGGATTTGAAAAATCTGATGCAAGGCGATGATCTTGTTCAATTCATCAAATCCGAGATCATTCGAGTAGCAGCAGAAAAGAAATAGGGTTCCACTTAATAACGAGAAGGATCGATCAGATGTATCTCTTCGACTTGGGAAAGCTGCCAGGGCAACAATCGATGCTCATCTTCCATGTCCTGGCGAGAATGGGAGTAGAAGCCTTGGTAATCGTTTCGCCCAAGAATCCCTTGGTGAGCATCGGATATTTCCAAGATGCCGGAAGGGAGATCGACCTCTCCTTTTGCAGGGAAAATGGGATTTCCTTCATGAAACGTGAAATCGGGGGCGGGGGAACCTATCTGGATGAGAATCAGGTATTCTATCAACTCATCTGGAAGAGGTCGAATCCACGATTCCCCGTCGAAATGAGTCAGATTTTTGAGGAACTCTCCTTCCCAGCCTGCGAGACCTACAGGAAATTCGGCATCGAGGCCTCCTTCAGGCAGGAAAACGATATCGTGACTCGAAAGGGGAAGAAGATTGCCGGTGAAGGAGGGGGAGATATCGGTGACTGTATGGTCTTGGTCGGGGGTATCCTCCTCGATTTCGATTATGAGACCATGAGTAAGGTCCTCAAGGTGCCCGATGAGAAATTCAGGGATAAGGTCTACAAGAGCATGGAGGAAAACCTTACCACTATGAAAAGGGAGCTGGGTGATATCCCCCCGAGGGAGGAGGTCGTCCAAACGTTGGTCCGCGAATATGAGAAGGTCATCGGACGCTTTGAGTCGGTAGCGCTGGATAATCGGATTGTGGAGCGCATGAAGACGTTGGAGAAAAAGTTCACCTCGGACCGATTCTTATTCAAGAAGACCCGTAAAGTTCCGAAGGGGATAAAAATAAAGGGAGGTGTTGAGATCCGTTACGGTATCCATAAGGCCAAAGGAGGCCTCATTAAGACGGTCGAAGAACTGGAACAAGAGAAGATCAAGGAGATCGGAATATCCGGGGACTTCCAATTTTACCCAAAGGACGACCTTTCGACCATGGAGGTCGAATTGAGAAAGACCGAATTCGACCAAGGAAAAATCAATAACAAAATCGAACAATTCTATGAGGAGCACCGCATCCAGGCACCCGGTGTTATGCCCGAGGATTTCACAAAGGCTATCGTCCAGTCAGAATCGGAGGGGCCAGAATAGTCCCCTCCCCTTCCCCACAATTCATTACTCTACCATTGCCAATAGTGTTCGAGCCATCCCTTCCATCTAATCCATAGCGGGTAGAATCCCATCCCCATCGATGAAGAAACCCTAATCAGTTCTTTGCATGGGAAAAATGACGGCTTCGTAAAAAGTCCATCTGCTGCGTTCCGCTTCATCCCCTGCCCTGTTAAATTGAAGGCAGCCATATCAAGAGATACGGGATATAGAAGCTGCTTGAAAATAGTAACATCGAACAAAGAAAATATTTAACAGGGTGAATCACTGCAGCGTACTTCTATGTACGCCTCACTCCTCAGGATTCGCGCGCCTTGCATCTGGATCTTTTTTCTTTGCCGTCTGATTTAGACTTTTTACGAAATCATCAAAAATAGGCAATTGAAAAAGGAGATGAAAAGAATATATACTGTTATTCATTTCCACATTCATTTTTCAGGTTGGAGGTATCATGGATTACATCGAGAAAATCGAGGGAATTGTGAGAGGGGAAAACGTCCGAAGGGATGAGATCGAGAGGCTCTGTTACTCCAGGGATCTATCGGTCCACGAGGCGATTCCCGATGTGATCGTATTCGCCAAGAGCTCGGAGGAGGTTTCCAAAATTCTAGCCGTAGCCAATAAGGAGAAGATCCCCGTGACACCAAGGGGTTCGGGCACAAGCGCCGTAGGGGGT
>JAUWDQ010000096.1 GCA_030608745.1 Pseudomonadota bacterium
TCCCCCCTGACGACCCGAAAGGAGATTTGTTCCAGGGCTTTGATTTCCCAAGGTGTTCCCCGATTGTAGATGTGGGTAAGATGCTTTACTTCAATCATGGTCAATGGAGTAAAAAAGGGGCGAGGTGATGAAGCCTCGCCCCAGATTCAAGATCCTATTCCATCGTGATTCTACTTCTGATCGTCCTTTACCTCTTCGAAATCGGCATCGACAACCTCTTCCTCAGCTTCCTTCGTTTCTGCGGCAGACTCCTGGCCTTGGGCTGTTTCAGCTTGGGGTCCCTCCGCCTGCTGAGAGGCCCTGGCGTACATGGCTTCAGCCAGTTTATGGGAGGTTTGGGTTAAGTTGTCGGAGGCCGACTTAATGGTGGATATCTCATTGGATTCCATGGCTTTTTTGGCCGTTTCAATGGCTTCCTCGATGGCCTTCTTTTCGGAGGGATCAATCTTGTCGCCATATTCTCCCAGCGACTTTTCGGTTGTGTAGATTAGGCTATCCAAGTTATTTCGAGCCTCCGCCGATTCGCGCTTCTTCTGATCCTCCTCGCTATGGGCCTCGGCATCCCTCACCATCTTCTGAATCTCCTCTTCCGTGAGACCGCTAGATGCGGTGATTTTGATTGACTGCTCCTTCCCCGTTCCCAGGTCCTTGGCGGAGACGTGAACGATCCCATTGGCATCGATGTCGAATGTCACCTCGATCTGGGGGAGTCCCCGAGGCGCGGGAGGAATCCCAACCAGTTCAAACCTACCCAGGGTCTTATTATCCATGGCCATATCGCGTTCCCCTTGCAGTACATGAATGCTGACGGCAGGTTGATTATCGGCGGCTGTCGAGAAGATCTGGCTCTTGCGAGTGGGGATAGTGGTATTTTTTTCGATGAGTTTGGTGGATACCGCTCCCAGGGTTTCGATGCCCAAGGAAAGGGGGGTTACGTCCAAAAGGAGGACGTCTTTCACATCTCCCCTCAGAACCCCTCCCTGAATGGCGGCCCCGACGGCAACCACCTCATCAGCGTTAACCCCCTTGCTGGGATCCTTGCCGAAGATTGATTTCACTTTTTCCTGGACCTTGGGCATTCGGGTCATCCCTCCTACCAGGATGACCTCATTGATATCCGAGGGCGAGAGTCCGGAGTCTTGAAGCGCTGTTTTGCATGGACCTTCTACTTTTTCGATCAGATCCTCCACCAATTTTTCCAATTTGGACCGGGTCAGCTTTATGTTGAGGTGTTTTGGTCCGCTGGCATCGGCGGTTATGAATGGGAGGTTGACATCCGTTTCCATGGAGCTTGACAATTCCATCTTGGCTTTTTCCGCCGCCTCCTTCAACCTTTGGAGGGCCATACGGTCGGTCCTGAGATCAATCCCCTGGTCCTTTTTGAATTCATCGGCGAGATACTCGATGACCCGCTGGTCGAAGTCTTCCCCTCCCAGGTGGGTATTCCCATGGGTCGATTTTACTTCAAAGACCCCCTCGCCCAGCTCCAGTATGGAGATGTCGAAGGTGCCTCCCCCTAAGTCGAAGACGGCGATCTTCATATCCTTTTTCTTATCCAACCCATAGGCCAATGAGGCCGCTGTAGGCTCATTGATTATTCTCTGGACGCTTAATCCAGCTATCCTCCCCGCATCCTTCGTGGCTTGACGCTGGCTATCGTTAAAATAAGCCGGAGTCGTGATAACCGCATCCTTTATCTCCTCGCCCAGATAGTCCTCCGCAGTCTTCTTCATCTTCTGGAGGACCATAGCCGAAATTTCAGCGGGGCTGTATTCCTTATCCCGAACCTTGACCCATGCATCTCCATTCTTGGCCTTGGCGATCTTGTACGAGACGATTTCTATGTCCTTTTTTACCTCTGGGTCTGTGAATTTCCGGCCAATCAGCCTCTTGATTGCATATACGGTGTTTTCCGGGTTTGTTATGGCCTGCCTCCTGGCGATTTGGCCTACCAGCCTCTCTCCTTTGTCGGTAAAGGCCACCACTGAAGGCGTTGTCCTGCTCCCCTCGGCATTGACGATCACAACGGGATCACCGGCTTCTATTACCGCTACACACGAATTGGTGGTGCCTAGATCGATACCTATGATCTTACCCATTTCCTTCTCCTTTTTGTCCTCAACTGATTTTTCATCATCTTGGCTACGATGGCCCCTCCCCTTCTTTCTTTTGCCTCGGGGGTTGAGCTACGCTTACCATGGCCGGTCGTATCAATCGATCGTTCAAAAAATACCCCCTTTGCAACTCGGATACCACCGTATTCGGTTCATGATCCGCTGATTCGACTTGCATCATAGCCTCATGTTTGCTTGGATCAAAGGGTTCTCCTGTTGCGGGGATAGGGGATACACCGAATTTTTCCAATACTTGGAGGAGTTGGCTGAGGGTAATTTTAATACCTTCCCTGAATCCATCTGGATCTCCCCCCTGGGGGTGGTCGAGGGCCCTTTCCAGATTGTCGATAACCGGCAGAATTGCCTTGATGAGTTCCTCGTTGCCATATTTGACGAGGCTGCTCTTTTCCCTTTCAACCCTTTTTTTGTAGTTCTCCAACTCTGCTTGGGCCCGAACAAATCGGTCATAGTTTTCCTTGGTCTCTTTAGTTTTTTCCTCCAATTGGGCTTTCAGCATTTCGAGCTCTTGTTCCCTTCTTGATTTTCGCTTTCTCGATTGTTTCCCTTCCCCTTCGGCTTTAGCCGTTGGACCGGTTCCGTTATCCCTCGTCTCCTCAGCCTTTTTCACGCCACTCCTCCTCCACGGCAAGAAGGACGATTATTCCGATTCCAATATTTCCGTTAGCAATTGGGCGGTGTATTCGACCAGGGGGATAACCCTCGAATAGTTCATCCTCCTTGGTCCTAATATACCTAAAATTCCCAATGTCCGATCTACCCTTCCATAGGGTGACGATATCAAACTGCAGCCTTCCATCTCAATGCATTCGCTTTCAGACCCTATGGTTATCTGCACTCCCTCTCCCGCTAAACATTTATCCAGTAACGTGATCAGAAGGTTTTTTTCCTCGAAGGCCCGAAAAAGGCTCTTCATCTTTTCGATATTCGCGAACTCCGGTTCATCAAAAATATTCATCTTGCCGTCGATATATAGTTCTTTCTCCTCTTGGCTGCTGAAGGCCCTGTGGCCCAGCTTGAGAGCCTGCTTCATCAAACGGTCATAGTCAATTCTCTCCTCTTCCATCTCTTTGAGGATTTTTTCCCTGACCTGGGCCAGGGTCAATCCCTCGAGCATCTCATTGAGATATCGGCTGATTTTATCCAGTTCATCTTGGGAGAGGTTGTTTTCCATGTGGATAATTCTGTTTTGTACAGCCCCCGTAGAGGTCACGAAAACGGCCAGTATTTGATCGATGTTCAACCGAATAAATTGAATATGCTTAAAGATGGTGGAGGCCATCTTCGGGGTTAAGACCACCCCCGTGTAATTGGATAAACCGGAGAGGATCCTGGAGGTTTCCCTCATCATTTTGGGGATATCGTATTGCGATATCCGATACTTTTGCCGTATTTTCTCCCGCTCAATTTGGTTCAACATTTGAACATTGAGGATTTCATCGACGTAAAAACGAAAGGCCTTATCCGTAGGAATTCTCCCGGCAGAGGTATGGGGTTGCCAGAGAAACCCTAAATCCTCTAAGTCTGCCATCACATTTCTCACGGTGGCGGGGCTCAATTGAATACCATACCGTTTACAGATTGTCCTCGAGCCTACAGGCTCAGCGCTATAAATGTAATCCATTATGATCAACTCGAGGACTTTCTGAAAGCGCTTATTTAGAACCGTGCTCATGAGTTTCCGTTGCCCCTCTCCCCTCATAAGGATAGGGGAAAACAGCTATAAGCCTTATCCAACAACTCAATTACAAAATAATCACCTGCTATGGGTTTGTCAAGGTTGGAAGGTGAGACCTCTGAAAAACTGGAAAAAGGAGTTCTGAGCGCGAATCGAACGTCTCGGAATTTCTACAATATATTTAAATCATAGTTTTTCTGCCACGATCGATTTGTGATATCCACATGGAATGATGGAATGTTGGAATATTGGAGTATTGCGTATCAAAAACGAAAAAGCATTACTTTTGGTCCAGGAGCGCTCGCCCTGTGGAGTAAGCTTGCCGCCACTCCACGGGGCAAGCTTGAGGGTCGCTGAGTTTATCCCGAGGAACGAAGGACCTGAGGCACGAGGCAAAGGGTTGTTGGCCTTCAGCCTCAAGTCCGCTGCAAGCGGACGCTCCTCCAACCTCTATCAGGGTAAAATACCTATCCATGAACCCATCATTCCAGTATTCTAGCTAGGGCGAAGCAGCGCAGACCGACTTTTTCAGAAATCTCAAGATTCCTTCGATTGTCCCAGCATTTTTCCGTTGGATGCCTCCTTTAACTGGAATCCCGTCGCTTTTCAGGTTGGCTTCAGGTGAAGTTCATCATCATTCACCTCGGTTTTTTGAAATGATCATGTCCTTTCCTCCTGGGTGTATACTCCCTGCCATCGTCCAGGAGTAACCGCAGACCATAGCGAGGGTCGACGATTTCACCAATAGGGGTGATCTTCAACCCGGATTGGCGGAAGAGACCCAAGAGTTTTTCTCCCTTTTTCCTCGGAGTGGTGAGCAGTAATTCATAATCCTCCCCCCCGGAAATGGCTAAATCGATATCTCGGGAGATATATTGGGGGGCCTTTCTCCTATATGCTTCCGAGAGGGGAAGCTGTGAAATCCAGATTTTTGCTCCCGCATGGCTTTCTTCAAGGATATGTCCCAGATCTGCCATCAGACCATCACTGATGTCGATCATGGCGCTGGCAAGATGGTTTTTGGCGATGAGCCGGCCTTCGGCGATTCGTGAAGTAGGGGAGAAGTGCTTTTCGATGAGTTCGGCCAGATCGCTATCCCCGGCACGGGATATGCTGGAATCGCCCTTATGGGACTTCAGAATCCGTAACCCCAAGGCCGCATTTCCCAGGGTGCCGGTCACCATGATCTGATCACCGGCCTGGGCCCCTTTGCGGTAAATAACCTCCCCCGCCTTTCCCCGGCCAATGAGCGTGACATTGATGGTTAACTTTCGCGCCAGAGATGTGTCTCCTCCGATCAACGAAAGGTTGTACTCCTCCGCCACCTGCTGAACCCCGTGGAAAAACTCCTCAATCCAACGGAATGGAAGATGGAGGGGAAGTCCCATGGACAATAAGAAGTACTGGGGGGTTCCCCCCATGGCGGCTATGTCGCTGAGATTGATGGAAAGGGCCTTCTTGCCCAGGCGAAGGGGATCTGTGTAATCTAATCTAAAGTGGGTGTCTTCTATGAGAATATCGGTGGTAACAAGGGAAACGCACCTCTTGGGGGGAGTTATCACGGCGGCATCATCACCAATCCCTGAGGCAATGTTGGAATCCCTCAGGTCCATTTTCCCCCGGATCCAGCTGATAAGGCCGAATTCGCCGATTTCTTTTAGTTCCACGGGTTTCTTACTTTTTGACCCCCTTGGTGCGTCGAACTCTCCCCAATTTCCCCAATTTCTTCTCATCCAGTGCGATGGGTAAGATATCATCCATGTGTTTGGCGAGAATGAAGTTCATCTTTTTCCTGGCATATATAGGGATCTCATCTAGATCCTTCTTATTCTGGTGAGGAATAATAAGCGTGCTTATCTTTCCCCTCAATGCTGCCAAGGTCTTTTCCTTAATTCCACCGACGGGTAAAATCCTTCCCCGCAGCGTAATTTCCCCTGTCATCGCTACATCCTTCTTTGTGGGGATATTTGTCAAGGCGGAGATGATGGAAATAGCCATGGTCACTCCAGCCGAGGGACCGTCTTTGGGGGTTGCCCCAGCGGGGACATGGATATGAATTTCCCTTTCGGCAAAGAGGTTCTCCTCGATGCCCAACTTCCTCGCCTTTGACCGGGCATAGGTTAAAGCCGCCTGGGCAGACTCCTTCATTATATCTCCCAGGTGGCCTGTGAGGACTAATGATCCCTTTCCCTTAACCGCCGAGGTTTCGACGAAAAGCATTTCACCCCCAGCTTGCGTCCATGCCAGGCCCGTGCTGACGCCAACCTCGTTCTCCTCCCGCTCGGCTTCTGCTAGATATTTTTGGGGGCCCAAAAACTTATGAAGGTTTCCCCCTGTTACCTTGGTGATCCCGTCTTCCCCTTCTGCAATTCTCCGGGCTACCTTTCGGCAGATTGAGGAGAGTTCTCGTTCCAAGTTCCGCAGGCCTGCTTCCCTCGTATATTGAGTGATGATGTGGAGGATGGCTTGATCGGTAATCTCCAGTACCCTGCCGTCGATGCCATTTTCCTCCAGTTGTCGGGATAGAAGGTACTTTCTAGCGATGCGTAATTTTTCCTCTTCCGTATATCCAGGCAGGTCGATAACCTCCATACGATCCTTCAAGGCAGATGGAATGGGGTCAGTCAGGTTGGCCGTGGTAATGAACATGACCTTGGATAGATCGAAGGGGAGATTGAGATAGTGGTCGCTGAAGGCGTTATTCTGTTCCGGATCCAACACTTCCAGGAGGGCGGCCGATGGATCACCGCGAAAATCCTTTCCGATCTTATCCACTTCATCCATCATGAAGACCGGGTTATTGGAACCCGCTTGTTTTATGCTCTGGATAATTCTTCCCGGAAGCGCCCCCACATAAGTCCTCCGATGACCTCGTATTTCGGCCTCATCCCGAACTCCCCCTAATGAGATCCTGACGAACTTTCTTCCCAAGGCCCCGGCTATGGATTTTCCCAGGGATGTTTTTCCCACTCCAGGGGGTCCCACAAAGCAGAGAATGGGGCCTTTCATCTGTTTTTTCAGTTTGTGAACACCCAAAAATTCCAATATCCTTTCCTTAATTTTTTCCAGGTCGTAATGATCTTCATCTAACACTTCCTTGGCCTTTTTGATGTCCAAGTTATCGACTGTGGAATTGCTCCATGGAGTTTCAACGAGCCAATCGATATAGGTTCTAACCATGGAGGCTTCGGCCGCTTCCGGGTGCATCTGTTCCAACCGTTGCAGTTGTTTATTTGTTTCCCTTTTCACCTCCTCAGGCATTTTGGCCTTTTTTATCTTGTCCCTTATCTCCTTGGTCTCTTCTGCCCTTTCATCGCCTTCGCCCAATTCATCTTTGATGGCCCTCATCTGTTCCCTGAGAAAATATTGCCTTTGCGTTTTGGATATTCCCTCCTTCGCTTGGGACTGGATTTTGGCCTGCATGGCTAAAACCTCGATCTCCTTGCTCAGGGCTTCGTTGAGCTTCTTCAGGCGTTCGACAGGATTGAGGATTTCCAAGATCTCTTGGGCTCTTTCCACATTCAGCCCCACATTGGAGGATACCAAGTCTGCCAGTCTGCCGGGCTCATCGATGCTATCGAGGATCAATACGAGGTCAGGCGAGAGGATTTTCCCGAAGGAGATGAGTTTTTCCAATTGTTCCTTTACGCCCCGCATCAATGCCTCGATTTCCGGTGTAGTCTCACCAACCTCGGGTTCTTGGATCTGATGAACCTTTACCAAGAAGGCCGGTTTTAATTGAATATATTCGGAAATCATCCCTTTGGATAATCCCTGAACCAAGATCTTTAGGTGTCCGTCGGCGAGTTTCAACATCCTCATAATTATGGCGATGGTTCCCACATGATAAATTCTCTCCGGGGCTGGATCTTCTTGGGTCATATCCCTTTGGGCAACGAGGAAAATGAGCCGATCTCTGGAAAGGGCCTCTTCAATAGCATTGATGGATCTCTCCCTGCTGACGAAAAGGGGAAGAATCATATAGGGGAAAATGATAATGTCCCTCACGGGAAGCATAGGCAGGACTTCCGGAATCTGGTATTGATCCTTTTCTTGATCCATATCAGCGTCCTTCTACTGTGTATTGTAAAGCACCTTCCCCCATTTTACAAGGGATTTTTGAAGGACATTCCTTGGAGCTGGGGTTGTCCATGGCATGGAAGTTGCAAAAAATTTCCCTAGTGAAGTATTGAATTCCATTCAAATTGGTATAATTCTTGCTGCACATAAAGATTATTTGACAATTTATTTTATTTCCTTTAAGGAGAAGGACTAATGGGAAAATGGAAAAAGAGACTTTTTTTAGCTCTGATTCTCGTTCTCTTATTGGTATCCACCTTTTACTATTTGGGCTCGGGATTCTTGGCCCGAAAAGCCCGGGTACAGAGGGAAGGCTTATTGGTGAGAAAGCATATAGAAAGACCTTTGGAATCCCCGGAGGCCGAAGGAGAGAAGGTCGCACGGGAACGCGGGCAAGAGGAGCTGATGTCCTTTCCATTGAAAACCCCAAGTGAAGAGGCCCGAGAGGCTCGCCTCAAAGAGCTTGAGGCGAGGATTCGGCAACTGGAACAGGAGATTCTGACTAAGGAAAGAGGGGTTGAAGATTGGAAACGCCGATGGGAGCAGAAAAGCCGGGAATTGGAGCGTTATAATCGGGAGCTCTTGGCCCTGAAAAAGGAGACCACCCGGAGAGAACGGAAGCCCTTGGTACAAAAGCCTCCGGTAGGGGAGGAAGTAAGAGTGGAGGCCGAGGGACAGGAAAAACGGGTAGTGCGGCTATTGAGGGCGACAACAGTGGCCGAATGTGAAGGGGTTCCCATGTCCCATCGAGATTTGGTCCTTTTCCTATGCCGCGGGTTGCGCCTCGGATCGGATTTGAGTTACACTCAGGCGGTTACGGCTTTAAATGGAGTTGGCATCTCCCCCAGGGCTGGATGGAACCAGGGGGATCCCTCGTTTCCCATCGGGGCCGATGAGTTGGAAGAGATACTTTCCAAGGCGCAGAAGGCCATCTCCATCGGCCTGGTGGCGGCGCATTATCCAGAACTGACGGAGAGACTGAGGCAGTATTGCGAAAAGGAAAGGGCTCAAATGGTTGAGTCCCCTCAGTGTGAGGGGCCCATGGTGACCGAATGTGAGGATTGTGAAATCTCCCAGGGTGATTTCGCCATTTACCTGTGTAAGGTTTTGGGAATAGGAGAGGCTTTGAATTACGATCAATCCTTCTTGGCATTGACAGCGCTGCAGATTTCTCCAAAAAGAGGTTGGAGATCTGAGGAGCCCCTTGTCCCCATCACCCACAGGGAGATAGAAGAGGTCCGCTGTTCGGTTCAAGCGGCCTATGAGAAGGGCCTGATTTCAACGGAACCAACCCTTATGGTTGCCTCGGTAAATGATTTATGCCTGTGGCTCAAGATGGACGTAGAGGTCGTGGGAGCAGGAACAGGTACTGTTGCGGAGGCGGTCGTCCAAACAGACTACCAAGGAGAGGGGAGAATTTCGATCCCAAGGGGGGGTACAGTAGCCAGTACTTCCGAATAGCACGGCACAGAGGGTTGCATCTGGAAAGGGATTACGGGGCAAAATGGGGGCGAATGGGG
>JAUWDQ010000269.1 GCA_030608745.1 Pseudomonadota bacterium
CGTATATCGGCCCCTCAGGGGCCGGCCATTTTGTGAAGATGGTGCACAATGGGATTGAGTATGGTGACATGCAGCTTATCGGTGAGGCGTACGATATCTTGAAAACTGCATTGGGTCTGGAACCGGAGGAACTAGCCGATATTTTCGCCCGTTGGAACGAAGGGGTGCTCAATTCCTTCCTCATCGAGATTACGGCGAAAATCTTCACGAAAATCGACGAAGAAACAGGGAAACCCTTGGTAGACATGATTCTGGACAAAGCTGGCCAAAAGGGTACGGGTAAATGGACTTCTCAGACGGCTTTTGATCTGGGAGTGGCCGTTCCAACCATCAATGCGGCCGTAGAGGCGAGGATTCTATCGGCGTACAAGGCGGAACGACAGGCTGCAAGCAAAACCCTTGGGGACCCACAAAAGCGATTCGAAGGCAAGAAGGAGGATTTGATCGAAGCGGTTCGTGATGGCCTTTACGCCAGCAAGGTTTGCAGTTACGCCCAGGGTATGGCCATGATGAGAGCGGCTTCAGAGGAGTATAGTTGGAACCTCAATCTAGCTGAAATCAGCAGGATTTGGAAAGGTGGTTGCATTATTAGGGCCCGATTCCTGGATCTCATCAAGGAGGCCTATCGCCAGCGATCGGATCTTCCCAACCTGCTTCTCCACCCGGAATTCAGTTCCTGGATATTGAAAGCGCAGGATTCCTGGAGAATGGTCATCCATACGGCGAACAGGCTCGGGATTCCCTGCCTTGCTTTTAGCGCTTCCCTCAGCTACTTCGATAGCTATCGGCGGGATCGGCTGCCACAAAATCTCACCCAAGCCCAGAGGGATTTCTTCGGTGCTCATACTTATGAGAGGGTGGATCAGGAAGGTATATTCCACACGGAGTGGAGCGAGGACTGAGAGCGGTTTAGAAGAAGGGAGGGCCATGAAAGATTTATACCTGATCCCCGCGGAGAAGTTGAAAACCTTCGGCGAAGGAGTATTCAAAAAAGCCGGGGTACCCCGAAAAGATTCAAAAACGGTTGCTGAAATCCTTGTGGAGGCCAATCTCAGAGGGGTAGATACCCACGGTATCTACCTCGCCAACCTCTATGTACGCCGATTGCAGAAAGGTTTGATCAATCCAACCCCCCGATTTCGGTTCGAAAAGAAGAGAGGAGGGGTGGGGATCTTGGATGCGGATTTCTCCTTGGGCCAGCTTTCGACCCTTGAAGCTGCTCGAAAAGCTGTAGAGATGGCTCAGGATACCGGCATGGGTATTGTGACGGTGAAGAATTCAAATCACTTTGGAGCTGCTGCCTACTACGCGGAGTACTGTGCGAGACGGGACTGTATCGGTTTGGTAATGTCCGATGGGGAATGTGACGTCATTCCCTTTGGGGGACGGGAAAAATTCCTCGGCACCAATCCGATCTGTTGCTGTATTCCCGCTGGAACCTATCCCTGGTTTTGCATGGATATGGCAACCAGCGAAGTGGCCTTCGGCAAGGTTCGTGCGGCTGCCGAAGCCGGGAAAGCAATTCCACCCAACTGGGCAGTCGATCGGAATGGAAAACCGGTTACCGATGCCACCAAAGCGTATGCCGTTGTCCCGATGAGTGGACCCAAGGGATATGCCATCGGCCTGATGATCGAAATTCTTTCGAGCCGCCTGACGGGAATGCCCTATGGCGCCCACATCGTTCGTAAGTTCGATGACTGGGAGAACAAAGCCTTTATGGGCCATTACGTTCAGGCCATTGATATTTCAGCTTTCTGCCCGGTTGATGAATTTAAGAAACGGATGGATGAACTCTTTGCGGACCTGAAGAGCCAACCGAAGGGCCCTGGGGTTGATGAGATTCTGGTACCGGGAGAGCCTGAGTGGCGGACCAAGAAGTTGCGAGAGAAGGAGGGATGTCCGATCCGGGAGGAAGATGTAAACCTCCTTCGGCAACTCGGCCAGGAGTTGGGGGTCCGTTTTCCGTCTGAAATGCACGGCTCAACAGGCGGAAAAAAGGAGGAGATTCTGCCATGACCCTTTCGATTCGAGATCAAGTATCCTGTCAATTTGACATGGTGAGCCTCGGAGAATGTATGATACGTCTCAGCCCTCCCGGCCATGAGCGCTTGGAATTTGCTCGGCACCTGGAGGTATGGGTTGGCGGCGGGGAATACAATGTGGCTTATTCTTTGGCGCGTCTGGGCCTCAGAACCGGATGGGTGAGTAAACTCCCACAGAATTCCCTAGGGCGGCTCATTTTGAATCATGGGAGAGCTGTCGGAGTTGATATGCAGCATGTGGTTTTAGTTCCCTATGATGGCGTGGGGAAGCAGAATCGATGCGGGCTCAATTTCACGGAGGTCGGAACGGGGTTACGATCCAGTGTCACCATGTATGACCGAGGCCATTCAGCGGCCTCTCAGATGAGTCCTGGCGAAATTAACTGGGAAGAGCTTTTTCAAAAAAAGGGGGTCCGTTGGCTCCATTTGGGGGGTATCTTCACCGCCCTCAGCGAGAGTACGGCACAGGTGACAGCGGAAGCGATAGAGGCGGCGAAGAAGGCGGGCACCATCGTTTCCTATGATCTCAACTTCCGATCGAAGCTCTGGTCCAGCGAGAAAGCCCGAGAGATCACAAAGCCCCTAGTTCAGTACATGGATTTTGTTATCGGAAATGAGGAAGACTTCCAAAAAGTCCTGGGTTTTGAGGTTGAAGGCGTAGACGAGAGGCTCCTTCAGCTTCCAATAGAGAACTACAAAAGGATGGTCGGCCGGTTAATGGAGAGTTTTCCCCACCTGAAAGGTGTCGGCACAACGCTTCGAGAAGTTGTCAGCGGTCTTATCAATCACTGGAGTGCAATTCTCTTCTATGATGGGGCGTTCTATGAGTCCCAGCGTTATGAGAACCTGGAGATTGAGGATCGGGTAGGGGGAGGGGATGGCTTCTCATCAGGGTTGATCTACGGATTTCTCAATGGGAAGCCACCATCCGAATGTGTCGATCTCGGGGCAACCCACGGGGCCATTCTCCAGAGCACGCGAGGCGATACCAGCATGATTACCTTGGATGAGGTCCTTCATGTCATGGGCGGCGGTACGGCACGGATAAAAAGGTAAAAAGGAGGAATTGGTGTATCACGTTGACGAAGTGGTTAAAGCCTTTGGAAGACAGGGTGCCAAACATCTTGAGGTAGACGATCAGAGGTCCGTGGCTGGATCACTCGAAGCTCTTTTAGTTGGCGAGAGGGTGTTGTCTTCCTCCCTTTGTAAGCTCGAGGATGGCTTGTTGGGGATGATGGACCGGGATGGAGATGCCGTGCTTTTCGGCGTTTCTGAA
>JAUWDQ010000069.1 GCA_030608745.1 Pseudomonadota bacterium
AGGCTTTGCGGTCACAAGGGAGACGGAGAGCCAGGTCGCGGAGATATTCGAAATACGGGCTATCCTGGAGGGCTATATTCTTCGGATTGCCTGCGAGAGTGCCACGGATGAATTCTTATCGGAATTGAAGTCATTGTTGAAAAAGTCAGAGAGGTGCTTTGCCCAATCGAAGATAGGAGAACTCCACCGCATTAACACTTTATTCCACGATCGAATCATTCACCAGATCTCAGAGAGGGTACGCCTGAAGGACCTCGTCAAGAACCTCAGGGAATATGTCCTGCGTTATCGGTCGGCCACTTTGCGGTTTCCCGGTGGGGCTGAGAGGACGTTAAAGGGGCACAAAAGGATCATCCTTGCCCTGGAGACGGGGGATCCCGACCTCTGTGAACGGATCATGCGTGGCCATATTGAGAGTGCCAAAGTCGATGCGATTCGGGAACTGACGGAAAAGAATAAGTCTCTGATAGCCTCAAGGACTTAGGAGGAAAAGATGGAAGTAATCATGGTTGATCCAGAAAAATGTACGCAATGTCATACGTGTGCGCTTTGGTGCGGGATTGAGATAGGCTCTGTGGCCAAAGAGCTCAATCAGGCCATTCATGAGGAACCCCAGCCGATCCCCCGGGTCCATGTAGAGGGCAATAATTTTCCTTTCCACTGCCGTCACTGCGAAGTAGCGCCGTGTATTGATGCCTGTCCCAATGGAACCATGCGAAGGGATCCTGAGACCGGACTGGTGTATGTGTACGAGCCGACCTGCATTGCCTGTTGGATGTGTGTGATGGTATGTCCCTTTGGGATCATTGTCCCATCGTCTTCTCAACACGTAGCGATCAAGTGCGACCGGTGTCGGAACATGGAGTATCCCATTTGCGTGGAGGTATGTCCTACCGATGCCTTAAAATTGCGGGAGACCCGAAAGGGGTTACCCGATGAGGATTCACACTATGTGCAGTATAGTAAGAGGTTGGAGGGTTTTTAGCGGAGCCTAGGGTAACGATACGAGTCATGGATTCTATGTGAAGAAAGGAGCAGAGGAGATGGATTTCGTCCAAAAGAAGACCGCCGATAGTGCAGTGGAGCCTTTCTTGTCGAAGGCGGCAGAGAACGGGGTTTCATTGGTATGGGATCGTTATGAGAAGTCGCTTCCCCAGTGCGGATTTTGCGACACCGGGTTGAACTGTAGGGATTGCCTTCAGGGGCCGTGTATCAGTCATCCTTTCCGCGATCAGAGTAAGGTGGGTGTTTGTGGAAAGGACAAGGACATCCTTGGGGTTCATTCCTTTTTGAGGCTCGTCGTTCATGGGGCGATGGCTTATCTAGATCAGTTGGCAGATTTTGCCGATGGTGTTGAATCAGGGGAGGGCTCTCCCAAGGACAAGGGCCAGGCGGATAAGCTCATAAAGGATATTGAGGGCCTCCTGAGGGATGGGGGCGCTGGTGTGGTGGAGGAGGAATTTCCGAAGGCCCTCATCGATGGGTGGAAGGCAATAGGTGTCTATCCGGAGGGGGTTGCCAGGGATCTGTTCAAGGTCTCCCAGAAATTGGATGGAGGGACTTCCAGTGTAGAGGAAACCCTTCTTTGGGCTTTTAAGGGTGCATTATCGGGATGCATAGCCCAGTTGCTTCAGGGAAGACTGAAGGCCTCGGTCTTTGGAGATACTTCCCCCAAAGATGTGAAAGTCAACCTAGGGGTGCTTCAGCAGAAGGTTCCCACGATCCTTCTCTATGGGCATTTCTCCCCCCTTCTCAAGCAGAAGATCGCTGAGGCAGCGAAGGGGAAAAATATTGGAATAATGGGTGTTTGCACCGATCCATTGATCCCTCCCTACTGTTTCGCCCCGGTAACCAATTACGGCTCCCAGGAGATTCCACTCATGACGGGTGCCGTTGACCTCATCGTGGCCGGGGATCAGTGCGTAAACCCCTCATTGGCGGAGTTGGCCAAGGGGTGGAATGTGGAGATCGTTCGGACGGAGGTCTTAAATAGAAAAGGGAACTTGAAGGGTGTTGCCCAGAAGATCGTGGAGCAGGCGCAGAAGGCCTTTGATGCTCGCCGTAATGTAACCAAGGATATTCCGGGGGTCAAAGAGTCGGCCATCATAGGGTTTTCCCCCAAGGAGTTGGATGTGGGGAGGATCGGCGAGGACATGAAGGGGGGAAAGATTAAGGGGTTGGTCATCCTGGCTGGATGTAACAACGTCAAATTCACCCAGGATCATGAGATCGTTTCACTGGCCCGGGAGCTTTTGAAGCGGGACGTTTTCTGTGTCTCGGAGGGGTGTGCAAGCATAAGCCTTGGCAAATATGGGCTCCTAAATCCCCAGAACCGGGAATCCAGTTGTGGGGAAGATTTATCGGGTCTCCTCTCCTCCCTGGGGAAGAATCTTCCCCCGGTGGTCGATTTGGGAAGCTGTGAAAATGGCGGTGTCACCGAGTTCCTTTTGGGCATTACGAGGGTGGAAAAGAAGCACCTAAAGGACCTACCCATCGTGGCCTGTTTTCCAGAAGCCAACCGAACCAAAGCGGTGGCCAGGGCTGCTTGGACCGTGGCCATAGGAGTCCCAACATACTTCTGGCCATATCTCCCTGTGACCGGAAGCCCGAAGACCATGGAGGCTCTAGGGGAGTTCTGTGAAAAAACCTTCGGCGCAAAGCTCAACGTGGTAACCGAGAAGATGGAGGTTACGGAGAAGGCGGATTTGCTCATGAAAGGTCTTGAGAGGGTGTAGGTTCTTGGTATTCAAGTTACCATGCAACAAGGGATAGACCGTGGCGGGGAAGGGGGTGATTATTAGAACCGCTTTCATCCCTGATCATCTCTTAGTGCAAAGTTGTTACGTTCTGCATTAAGGAAAAAAGGAGGATGAAATTATGGGAAGACGAGAAAGAAGGTTGATCGGTTTAATGATGGCCATGTTGTTCTTGGTGGGGATCCTTTTTGTGGCCGGAGGCCAGGCGGCTGGAATCAAGAAACCGGCCGACTATCCCAAAAGGAAGATCGAGTGGAACCTCTGGTACGGCCCCGGAGGAGGTACGGATATTTTCAGCAGGACCATTGGCATTCCTGCCCGGAGGTATCTCAAGCCCGCACCTCTCGTGATCATCAATATCCCGGGGGCGGCCGGGGCCAATGGAATGATCTATACCATGGAACAGCCCGCAGATGGATACACCATTACATCCATCGGTAATGATCTCCCCATCAACGATGTCCTGAAGAGGGCCAAATTTAAGGGGAAACCGCTGACCATCAATGATTTCGTGCCCATTATCCGGTGTCAGTACGATACCGCGACCATTCAGGTGAGCGCAAAAAAGAGTAAATCTAAGGGGAAACCGTTCAAGAACATCAAGGATTTCGTAAAGTATGCGAAGGCAAACCCGGGGAAGGTTAGCATCGGCGGAACGGGCTCAGCCGGATTTGATGAGGTCGTCGTGGTTATGTTCTTGAAAGCTGCTGGAATCGAAGCAAAATACGTTCCCTTTGATTCGGCTGGCAAGATGCATGCCCAGGTCTTGGGAGGACACATCGATGCCATGTTCGAGGAGTTCGGTTCCACCATCGCTCTGTTGGAAAAGGGTGATATCAAGGCACTGGTTATATTCAAGGAAGAGAGGGTCACGGACAAGCGCTTTGCCAATATTCCGGTAGCCCCAGAATTGGGCTGGGACGTAACCCTAGGCCGTTGGAGGGGGATTGGTGCCAGAGCTGGTACTTCCCCCGAGAGAATCGAATACCTCCACCAGATTTTCAAAAAGGCCATGGGGCATTCTCTTTACAAGAGCATGGAAAAAACAAGGCTCCTGGACCTCCGCCCAGGGTATATGGGTCCGAAGGAATTGGGTAAGCTCATTAAAGAAGAGAAGGCGACCTTTTCCAGTGTCTTGAAGGATTTGGGCTACGTTAAGTAGATGCGTGTGTCTCCAAGGAGAGAGGACTGGGCGGGAAAAATTTCCGCCCAGTCATTCTTTTAGTGGTGAATAATTATGGTGGGCCAAATCGCAATCAGTCTTTTCATATTGGTGGTCTCGTGCTATCTCTATGTTGAGGCCATGAGACTGGGGGAATTTCGCGCCTATAAGGAGGTGGGGCCGGATTTTTGGCCCAAAATCGTCTTGTTCTGCCTCATCGTACTGAGCGCGGCCCTCACCCTCTCCAATGTCATCAAATGGAGGAAATCCCGGGATAAAGTGAGCGAGCGTGAGGCGGGCTGGAAAAGGGTTTTCATCGTGGTCCTCCTCGCCATGGCATACGTCTACTTCCTAAAACCATTGGGGTTTATCATCGCATCACCTCTTTTTATCATCGGGATGATGCTTCTCATCATGCCCGCAAGGAAAAAGGTGATCCCTTTTGCCGTTCTGGGCATCATGGTCATGATCTATATCATTTTCAGTAAATTACTGTTCGTACCCCTGCCGAAAGGATTTGGGGTATTTCATGACATCAGTATCATGTTAGGGTTATGATTCACGTTTTGTCATTATGGGGAAGATATGTTTTACTACTGGACACAGGGGTTATTTACCGCCATAGAGCCTTATAACCTCTTTATCATCGTCATCGGGAGTTCCTTAGGTATCATGGCCGGTGCCATTCCGGGCATCAGCGGAACCATGGCCCTCGCCCTTGCAGTTCCTATAACCTATGTAATGGAACCGGCCGCGGCTCTCTTGCTTTT
Source organism: Pseudomonadota bacterium (assembly GCA_030608745.1). Classification (GTDB taxonomy): domain Bacteria; phylum Desulfobacterota; class BSN033; order WVXP01. Next base: position 4,689 of record JAUWDQ010000069.1, read on the forward strand.
AGTGGCTCTCTATGCTTCCTCTGTATATGCCGGTTCGATTAGCGGGATTTTATTCCGTACCCCTGGGGCCCCAGAAGGCGTTGCCGCAACCCTGGATGGACATGCAATGGCCAAGAAGGGACTCGCGGGCGAGGCCTTGGGCGTGGATATATTCAGCTCAGTTACCGGTGGGCTCTTCGGGACAGCCATGTTGGCCCTTATCGCACCGCAATTGGCCAAGGTGGCCCTCGAATTCGGTCCCTCTGAGTATTTCGCCCTAGCTGTTCTTGGGCTCAGTGTGGTGAGTAGTTTCGGTACAAAGAACGAATTGAAGGCCCTCATTTCCGCGCTCGTGGGCCTTTTCGTTGCAACCGTTGGGATAGATAAGATATCAGGCTTCAATAGGTTTACCTTTGGCACCACCACCCTACTGAGCGGGATAAATTTCATTCCCGTGATCATCGGACTCTTCGCTGTAGCCGAGGTTCTCAACCGAATCAAGGAGATGAGGGAGATGGGGGGTATTCGGGCAAAGGCAAAGGCGAAAATGCCATCCCTTAAGGTCATCAATAGGCTCAAGGGATTGATCCTTCGCTCATCCCTTATTGGTACCTTCATCGGGATCTTACCGGGTATAGGGGCCACCACTGGTGCCTTTGTGGGGTTAAGTGAAGCCGTAAGGTGGTCCAAACATCCAGAAAAATTCGGGACGGGAATTCCTGAAGGAATAGCCGCGCCGGAGGCCGCCAATAATGCCGCTTGCAGTGGCGCTATGGTTCCACTGCTCACCCTGGGCATACCGGGAAGTGCGGGGACGGCCATTATGCTGGGCGCCTTTCTGATTCACGGGTTAAAACCTGGCCCTCTGCTCTTCATGCAGCAACCCACGTTGGTCTATACTATCTTCGTAGGGATGTTTTTGGCCAACCTATCCATAATCATCCTGGCAAAAATGTTCATCAGATACTTCTCCAAGGTGATCGAACTCCCGTACAACATTTTGGGTCCCGGTATTATCATCTTCTGCGTCGTTGGTACTTTCGCCATCCGTAATAATTTCGGCGATATCTGGATTATGATCATTTTTGCCATTATCGGCTTTTTCATGGAAAAATATGACTATCCTCTGGCTCCAATGATTCTGGGGGTCGTTTTGGGGCCCATTGCGGAGGAAAACCTGAGACAGGCCATGATTATCTCTGGTAACAAGGCATTGGTTCTTGTCAGCTCGCCATTGAGTGCCACCCTCATCATACTCTCTATCCTCTCCCTTTTCTCCCCCCAGTTGAGGCAACTTTGGGCAAGGAGAAAGGGCGTCAAAAATTCATCTCCTCCTCATTGAATGTTTCTTTGCCTTAACTCAAGTCGATTTATTCCACCCAAGAGGTGCCTCTCTCTTTTCAATGGAGGTACCCTCACCTACCTGTTTCAATAGCAAGATCATCGCTGGATCACGGTGATATGTGGCGTACAAGGGAGCATAGGGAGGAAAAGCGAAGGGGCATGTTATATTGAATTAGTTAAAACAGTAATATTTCTAGGAAGTTATACTATCAATATAATAAATGTCTTCATCATTTATCGATATATCAACTATATCAAAAAGATATTAATACAAAAAATACAGTTTGTTCGTAAGTATCCGGAATTATAATATTTTCATATATCAACCAGTTGGAAAAACAAGAAGGAATGAGCCGAATCAGTGCGTCTATTCTTCCGAGGATCACCGCATCATCTGGGCGTGGTACTCCTGAATGGATTGAACGGAGATTCCCCTGTGCACCATGGACTCTATGCCATTTACCGCCGCCGAAGCCCCGGATATGGTAGTAATGCAGGGAATGTCGTGGACGACCGCTTCACTTCGTATGGCTACCTCATCGGCCTTCGGCTTTTTTCCGCTGGGTGTATTGATGATGAGATGAATTTCTCCATTTTTAATGAGATCGACGATATGGGGTCTCCCCTCGTTGACCTTATAGATGGTCTTCACGGGAATCCCGTTTTTGGCAAGGACTCTGGCCGTCCCCGTTGTGGCCACGATATGGAATCCAAGGTCAGATAGCTTCTTGGCAATAAATACCACATGCCTCTTATCCTTATTCATCACGCTGATGAACGCCGTCCCCTCGAGGGGAAGGGTCTGTCCGGCTGCCATCTGGGATTTAGCAAAGGCCATCCCAAAATCCGCATCAATGCCCATCACCTCCCCCGTTGATTTCATCTCAGGCCCCAACACGGTATCGACCCCGTAAAAACGGTTGAAGGGGAGGACGGCTTCCTTAACGGCAACGTGATTGATTTCCACTTCCCGGGTAACTCCCAACTCAGATAAGTTTTTCCCAACCATGAGCTTGGCCGCAATCTTTGCCCATGATATGCCCGTGGCCTTGCTTACGAAGGGAATCGTCCTCGAGGCCCTGGGGTTGACCTCCAATATATAGACGACGTCGCTTTTTATCGCGTATTGGATATTCATTAATCCCACGACGTTGAGCTCTTTTGCCAAGGCGCTTGTATTCGCCTTAATCCCTTCAATGAGTTTATCCGTTAGGGAGAAGGGGGGTATGACGCAGGCACTGTCGCCCGAGTGGATGCCCGCCTCTTCGATATGTTCCATGATGCCAGCAATAACGCACCGCTCGCCATCGGCCACGGCATCGACATCGATTTCAATGGCGTCCTCCAAGAACTTATCGATAAGGATGGGGTATCCAGGGGATGCCTCGACGGCCCGCACCATGAATTCCATCAGGGATTCCTCGTCGTAGACGATCTCCATGGCCCTTCCCCCCAAAACATAAGAGGGCCTCACTATAACGGGATAGCCTATACCATCGGCCACCCGTATTGCATTTTCCACTGAGGTGGCGGTTCCGTTAGGGGGTTGGTGCAATTGGAGCTTCTTGAGCAGAAGGGTAAATCGATTCCTATCCTCGGCCCTATCGATGTTATCGGGGGATATCCCAATGATATTGCCCCCTGCCTTCTCCAGGGCAACCGCAAGGTTCAACGGTGTCTGTCCCCCAAACTGGACGATGACCCCATCGGGATTTTCCCTCTCGGCGATGTTCAACACATCTTCCAGGGTCAGGGGCTCGAAGTAGAGCTTATCCGATGTATCGTAATCCGTGCTCACCGTTTCAGGATTGCTGTTAACCATGATGGTCTCATATCCGAGTTCCTTAAGCGCAAAGGCCGCATGGACACAGCAGTAATCGAACTCTATGCCTTGCCCGATACGGTTCGGGCCTCCTCCCAGGATCATGATCTTCTTCCGCTTGGATATCCTCGTTTCATCCTCCGTCTCATACGTGGAGTAATAGTACGGAGTATACGACTCAAATTCCGCAGCACAGGTGTCCACCAACTTAAAGGTGGGGAGGATTCCCCTGCCGACCCTTAAACTCCGTATTTCGGACTCCTCGAACCCCATGAGATGCCCCAACTGGAAGTCCGAAAAACCATATGTCTTGGCCTTTCTTAGGAGCTTCTGGGGAATCATGAGCTTCTCTTGGTTCTTCACGCCGGACCAGAGCTCCAGATCCCGAAATTCGACCTTGTACTGTCTTATTTCACCCTCGAGATCGACGATCTCCTTCATGTTGTGGAGAAACCATGGGTCGATATGGGTCAGTTTATGGAGCTTATCGATATGCATTCCGTATTGAAGCGCCCGTTTAATATAAAATATCCGATCGGGCCGGGGAACGCGCAATTTTTCATAAAGCATCTCCCTCACGGAATTGGAGGACTTTGAGCCAAGGGGTTCTTCCCCGTCCCAATTATCCTTTCCATCGGCTCCGAGACCATATCTTCCGATCTCCAGGGATCGGAGGCCCTTCTGAAGGGCTTCTTTGAAAGTTCGACCGATGGCCATGGTTTCGCCCACTGATTTCATCGATACCGTGAGGGTATCGTCGGATCCAGGGAATTTTTCAAAAGTAAACCGGGGGATTTTGACGACACAGTAGTCTATGGTGGGCTCGAAGCAGGCAGGGGTCTTCTTGGTAATGTCATTGGGTATCTCGTCCAAGGTATATCCGACGGCCAGTTTGGCCGCTATCTTGGCGATGGGAAACCCCGTTGCCTTGGAGGCTAAAGCTGAGCTTCGGGATACCCTGGGGTTCATCTCGATAATCACCATCCTGCCGTCTTCCGGCCTCAGGGCGAACTGAATATTGGAGCCCCCAGTTTCAACACCGATTTCCCTCATGACGCTAATGGCCGCATCCCGCATCTGCTGGTATTCCTTGTCCGTGAGGGTTTGAGCCGGGGCAACGGTGATACTATCTCCAGTATGGACTCCCATGGGATCGAAATTCTCGATGGAACAGATGATGACTACATTGTCCTGGAGATCCCGCATTACCTCCAGTTCGTATTCCTTCCACCCGAGGACGGATTCCTCGATGAGAATCTCGCTGATCATGCTGGCCTCGAGACCCCTCAATGCCAGTTCCTTGAATTCCTTGATATTGTATGCTACGGATCCTCCCGTACCTCCCAGGGTGAAACTGGGCCGAATGATGACGGGAAATCCGACCTCACCGGCCACTTGGAGGGCCTCCTCCATGGCGTAAGCGAGACCGCTTTTGGGAAGATCGAGGCCTATTGCGTCCATCGACTCCTTAAATCGTTTCCGGTCTTCAGCCTTTTTGATCGACTCGTAATTGGCGCCGATCATCTGCACTCCGTAATGGTCCAAGATGCCCTTTTCGAAGACTTGGACGGCCACATTGAGCCCGGTTTGCCCGCCCAAAGTGGGGAGGAGGGCATCGGGTCTCTCACGCGCTATGATCTTTTCAAGCACTTCGGGGGTGATGGGTTCGATGAAAGTCCTGTCGGCCATCTCGGGGTCCGTCATGATGGTAGCAGGATTGCTGTTTAGCAGGATGACTTCAAACCCGTCTTGTTTGAGGGCCTTACAGGCCTGGGTTCCTGAATAATCGAACTCACAGGCCTGGCTAATGACGATGGGACCCGAGCCAATAATGAGAATCTTGTGAATATCGGTCCGTTTCGGCATACTCACCTCAGAGAGAGTTCCATCATCTCGATGAAGTCCTCGAAGAGGTAGCGGGCATCGTGGGGGCCGGGAGAGGCCTCCGGGTGAAACTGAATGGAGAAGATCGGGAGTTCTCGGTGCCTCATTCCCTCCAGGGTCTGATCGTTCAGGTTTACATGGGTAGTCTTAATATCCCCGTCGCTGAGGGAATTTATATCGACGCAGAACCCATGATTTTGGGCCGTAATGCTCACCTTCTCCGTTATCAGATCCTTAACCGGATGATTTCACCCGTGGTGGCCGAATTTCAGTTTGTATGTCCGCCCCCCAAGGGCAAGGCCCAATATCTGGTGCCCCAGGCAGATTCCCAAAATCGGTTTTTTTCCAATGAGTTCCCGTGTGGTTTCAATGGCATAGGGAACTCCCTCCGGATCTCCCGGGCCGTTGGAGAGCACAATACCCTCCGGATCGAAGGAGAGGATTTCGTCGGCCGTCGTATTGGCCGGGACCACGGTGATATCACATCCCAATGAGTCAAGAAGACGGAGGATATTGTGCTTGATGCCGAGATCCATAGCTATGATCCGGTATTGAGGATCTCGAGAGGGGGAAAGAGGTCGGTATGAAGCCGGGAATCGACTTTTCCAGGGATAAGGAGCCGAACATGAGACCTCTCTGACGAGATCCTGGCCTACCAACCCGGGCGAGGCCTTGGCTTTTTCGATGAGCCGGTCCTTATTCATATCCTGGGTTGAAATGATGGCCTTCATGGCCCCGGCAGTCCGAATGTGTTTGGTTAAAGCCCGAGTGTCCACTCCTTCGATTCCCATGATTCCGCGGTCCTTCAGGAACTGGCCCAAATTGCCCTGCGCCCGCCAATTACTTGCTATCGGGCTATATTCCCTGATGATGAAACCCTCGACATAGGGTTGCATGGACTCAACATCCTCTTCATTTACCCCATAATTGCCGATGAGGGGGTAGGTCATGGTGACGATCTGACCTTTGTAGGAGGGGTCCGTGAGAATCTCTTGGTATCCCATCATGCTCGTGTTGAATACTACTTCTCCGGTTTTCTCCCCAAGGGCGCCGAACGAGGTTCCCTCGAAGATCGTGCCGTCCTCCAGGGCAACGAGAGCCCTTTGATTCTCTCTTTTCATCGTTTTAGCCATCGTGTGGACAAAAAAATACCCCCGGGGGGTTTCCCGAGGGCTTTGCAATGATCGCGTGGAATAGTTCAGTCAACATGAATTTTTGGATTTAGTTTAATTATAATAAGAAATACCAAATTGTCAACCGGGAATTGCACGCCGCACCAAACTTTCTCACGGAGAAGGGATTCTCTAATCGATTCTTGCCCCTATGAGCTCATAGATTTTCGTCTTGGAGGGATCGCTCAGCAGCTCCTCTATTCTCGACTGAACCTCCATTCGTCCTTCCCTGTTGGACCACCTTTTCCAATCTTCTGCATGCTCCCAAGTGCTGATGACGATATGGGTCGATGGATCATCAAAATCCCTGAGGGTTTCTCCCGTTATGTATCC
>JAUWDQ010000019.1 GCA_030608745.1 Pseudomonadota bacterium
GTGGCTGAGGCTAAAAAGAGGAGAAAAAGGCCAACCAGAGCCATGACGGACATTCCCTTTATTGAGCGAAACATTTTGACCTCCTACGGTTGACGGCTTCGTAAAAAGTCCATCTAGCTGCGTTGCGCTGCATCCCCTGCCCTGTTAAATTGAAGACAGCCATATCAAGAGATATGGGATATAGGAGCTGCTTGAAAACAGTAACATCAAACAAAGAAAATATTTAACAGGGTAAATCATTGCAGCGTACTCCTATGTACGCCTCATTCCTCAGGATTTGCGCGCCTTGCATCTGGATCTTTTTTCTTTGCCGTCTGATTCCGACTTTTTACAATGATGTCAACTTTAAGAATATGACGTCCCATTTTATTCCCTATTATAGCAATTGGGGGTTATAAATACTAACCCCGTACTATATATTTCCCAGCCCCCAATATGAGGGAATTTTCGTGATTTACCAAGATTCCATGGGCGAAAAAAAATTTTGAGCAGCGAAGAACGACCTTTTCAGAGATCTCTAGAAAAATACTTGTCGTAAAAGTCAGCGAACCCAAATTGATTTTCCCTTGCTTTCAAATAAAATTCATAATAAAATAGTAGGCGTAATTTCCTGCTTTTACCCGTTCATTGCTCCGGGGGAGAATCTATCTGCCACAGGACATGGGACAAGGCTTGTGTTTCTTATCGAGAATATCCGAAAGCTGAACCGAACTTGGAGATATTGACAGGCACCATTGTGTCCAGTAGAGGCGAGCGGTTTCTGATTGAACGGGGGATTCCTTTCGAATCCCTTGAGTATGATTTTCGGCAAAAGGGCTCGGAATACGCGGCCAAGGCATTGGGTGTTCCTCTCGATGCTATGCTCAAGTCCCTCGTGGTCAAGCTCTCGGATAGCCGCTTCGCCTTCGTGGTCATGCCCGGCTCCAAGGATGTATCCTTAAAGGAGTTGGCCAGATCCGGCGGTGTTAAGGAGGCACAGGTGGCTAGCGAGCGCGATGCACAGCGCCTAACGGGATACCTCGTGGGAGGTATCAGCCCCTTTGGGGTGAGGACCCAACTTCCGGTATACGTCGATGAGGAAATCTTGAAACATGGTGAAATCTATATCAATGGAGGAAGGCGCGGCCTCATCCTGAAGCTCATGACCAAGGACCTAATTGGCACCTTAGACCCTACGGTGACTGATTTGGGACGATAGATGTTTTTACTCATTTAAGGAAACCATATGGAGGTGAAAAATGGATCGGGGAAAGTTAATGGGTTTGATCATTCCGTTAGCTTTGAGCGCGGTAATTATGGGGAGTTGTGTGAGCAAGGATAAATATTTATTAAAGGTGGATGAGGGCGAAAAACTCTCGAGGGAATTGGCCGCACTGAAGTCCGAACACGCCAGGTTACAGGGAATAAGAGAGGCCCTCGATAGACAGGTAATTACCCTCCAGGGGGAAAGGAATGATCTGGAGAAGGCGAGAACCGAGTTGAAACTTGAGAACCTTTCCCTTGAAAGGGAGATTGTCCGGCTCAAGGAGGATAACACGGAGCTGGAAAAGATTTTACAGGCCAAGGAGGATCGCCTGAGCAAAAACATCATAAACCTCAGGGCTCAAATCTCCGAACTGGAGAAGGAAAACGAGGATCTGAAGCAGAGCGTGGATAGACTCCAGTCTGAAGCTGAGGCTTTGGTTCACCAGAGACAAGAAGAGATGAACGAGATGAAGTCCACCTACGACGATTTACTGGAAGGTATGAAATCCGAGATCGAGAAGGGCAAGATAACCATAACGCAATTGAAGGGAAAATTGAAGGTGAATATGCTCGACGAAATCCTATTCGACTCGGGAAAGACCACCATTAAGCCCGAGGGTGTCGAGGTGTTGGAGCGAGTGGGGGAGATTCTGTTGAACGTCAAGGACAGGGCCATCAACGTAGAGGGCTACACGGACAATGTTCCCATCGGACCTGAACTGGCGAGGAGGTACCCCACGAATTGGGAACTCTCGGCGGCTCGGGCAACCAATGTAGCCAGATATCTGCAGGAGAAAATCGGTATTGATCCTACCCTGCTGTCCGCCACTGGTTACGGCGAATACCAACCCGTCGCCTCTAACGAAGACGAAGAAGGACGGGCGAGGAATCGGCGCATTGAAATCGTGCTCGTTCCGATGGAAATCACACCCGTCTCCAGGGAATAGGAGGGCCTCCTGGTAACTTTTGCAATTTATGCTTGACAACTGAATATAAATAGAGTATGTATTTAAGCTAATTTTGGTTTTTGAGTCCAAGGAAAGGGCTATTTCATGGGTCAGGAAGGATTGATTTTGGTGGTTATTATCGTACAGCTTATGGGCTTGCTTTTGGTCTTGGCCCTTAAGAGCTGCCCATTGCCTGACCCGAGGCGAGATTCAGTCTCATGAAGGAGGGCAGGCCGTGGGCAGCAGCACCCACGGCTTTCTCTTTATTGAAGCCGTGGGAGAGGTCCTGCGGCTTTTTTGTTTTACCGTGAGGACAGAGTAGTATAGCCCTTCTGTGATTTGGAAGTCGGCAAGGCAGGGATCACCACATGCGGGAGGTTGACATTGAAAAAGCGAACAGGAGCACAGATTATTTTTGAGAGTTTACTTCACGAGGGTGTTGAAGTCGTATTCGGCTATCCGGGAGGCGCAGTCATCAACCTCTACGATGAGCTGGTAAATTATCCTCAGATCAGACATGTCCTGGTGCGTCATGAACAAGGGGCCCTTCATGCTGCGGACGGCTACGCGCGGGCGACGGGGCAAACCGGGGTTTGCCTGGTTACATCGGGACCAGGGGCGACCAATATCGTTACCGGCGTGGTGACGGCTTTTATGGATTCCATACCCATCGTCGTGCTAACAGGACAGGTTGCCACACATCAAATTGGGAACGACGCTTTCCAGGAAGCCGACATTCTGGGCATCACCCGCACCTGCACCAAGCACAACTACCTCGTCAAGGACACTGGCGATCTGGCAAGGGTTATTCGGGAGGCATTCCATATCGCCTCAACGGGCAGACCCGGGCCGGTGCTCGTTGATCTGCCAAAAGACGTCATAACCGGAGAGGCATCGTTGGAAAACCCGGAGAAGCTTGAGATCCGCGGCTATGCGCCGGTGACCACGGGTCATCCCGGTCAGATAAAGCTGGCCGTTCGGGAGATTCTGAAGGCCAAAAAGCCAGTTATCTATGCGGGGGGGGGGGATCATCCACTCTGGAGCACAGGAGGAGCTTCTCGCGCTGGCGGAGGTGGCACGGATACCAGTGGCGGTTACCCTACTGGGTTTGGGAGGGTTCCCCGGGGATCACCCCCTCTTCCTTGGCATGCTGGGAATGCACGGGACCTATGCGGCCAACACAGCGGTCACCCAGTGCGATTTGCTGATTGCCATCGGGAGCCGTTTTGATGACCGGGTGACGGGGAAGCTCGAAACCTTTGCCCCCTCGGCCAGGATCATTCATGTGGATATCGATCCCTCATCGATCAGCAAGAATGTGACCGTGAACGTCCCCATCGTTGGGGATGCCAAGAACATCCTTGCCCGAATGGTCAAAATTCTCAAGGAGCAAGGGGATGTGTGGAAGGCCACCCGAAAACCCTGGCTGGAGGAGGTCCGCCAGTACGCGGCAGAGCATCCCCTGTACTATGAACCTTCCCAGGATGTGATCAAGCCCCAATACGTAATCCAGCAGATTCATCGCCTGACCGGGGGGCAGGCCATCGTCGCCACAGAGGTGGGACAACATCAGATGTGGACGGCCCAGTTCTATCGGTTCACGCGCCCCCGGACTATCCTTTCCTCTGGCGGGCTGGGAACCATGGGCTATGGCTTGCCTGCGGCCATTGGTGCACAGGTGGCCTTCCCGGACCGTATCGTCTTCGACATTGCCGGTGAGGGGAGCTTTCAGATGAACGTGCAGGAACTGGCTACAGCGGTTCAGTATCGCCTTCCCATCAAAGTGGCCATTCTCAACAATCACTCCCTGGGGATGGTTCGCCAATGGCAAGAACTCTTCTTTAACAGACGGTATTCGGAAACCTCCTTGGATGTTCAACCCGACTTCGTGAGATTGGCGGAGGCATATGGGGCCGTTGGACTTCGAGCCGAGCGTCCAAGGGATGTCGTTCCTTGTTTGGAGAAAGCTCTCTCCATCCAGGGACCTGTGGTCATGGACTTTATCGTGGATCCGGAAGAGAATGTTTTTCCCATGGTGCCACCCGGCCATGGCATTGACCAGATGATCCTGGCCAAGCCCGATAAGAAGGCACGGAAGGTGGTACCCCTGACCTTCCCCTCGTGAGGATTGAGCCATGAAAAACACGATATCTATCTTGGTTGAGAACAAACCCGGGGTTTTGGCTCGAATTGCTGCGATGTTCAGCGCTCGAAATTATAACATCGACAGCCTCTCCGTTGCCGAAACTGTGGATCCGACGGTCTCCAGGGTCACGTGTACGGCTGTGGGGGATAACCTGGAAATCGAACAGATCATGAAGCAGCTCAGGAAGCTGATCGATGTGATCCGGGTAGTCAACTTCACCACCTCAAACGGAGATTTCATCACCCGTGAGATGGTCCTGATAAAGGTGAACGCCAGGGAAAGAAACCGGGCCGAGATCATGCGAACGGCTGATATCTTCAGGGCAAAGATCGTGGATGCCGGTCGTGAGAACCTGACCCTGGAGGTAACCGGTGATGAAAAGAAGATCGACGCCCTCCTGGAACTTCTCAAGCCCTTCGGAATCCTGGAAATCGCCAGGACGGGCCAGGTGGCCCTCTCGCGGGGAGCCAGGAGGCTCATGGACAGGCATGCGGGATCGGGGAAATCCCCGAGACCGAAAAAATCCGATAATTCCCGGAATTCGATGATTTGAAAGGCTGAAGGGAACCCCGGGAATCAGAGGAGCGATTTTCAGACGGAAGATTGGCAGAAAGATCGTCTTTAAGACTGAAAAACAACGGTATAGGAGACCAGCATGTTACAATTCGTCAAGATCTTTGATACAACCCTCAGGGATGGTGAACAGTCTCCAGGGTTCAGCATGAACGTTGCTGAAAAGATCCGAGTGGCCAAGCGGTTGGAACAGATGGGGGTCGATGTGATCGAGGCCGGTTTTCCCGTGGCTTCACAAGGGGATTTTGAGGCTGTTCAGGCCATCGCGGCGGAAATCAAAGAAACAGTTGTGGCCGGGTTGGCTCGGGCACACCCCAACGATATTGATCGGGCCTGGGAAGCCGTCAAAAAAGCGGAAAGGCCAATGATCCACACCTTTATCTCCAGTTCGGACATTCACCTGGAACATCAGCTCAAGATGTCGAGAAAGGAAGTTCTGAGCCTGGCCGTCAGGGCGGTAAAGCGGGCCAAGAACTACACCGATGATGTGGAGTTTTCGGCCATGGATGCTACCCGAAGCGATCGGGAATACCTTGCCCAGATGATCGGTGAAGCAATCGATGCCGGGGCGACCACGGTCAATATCCCCGACACGGTGGGATACGCCGTTCCCGGTGAGTTCGGTGAACTCATCGGTTATCTTGTGGAGAACGTGCCGAACATACAGGAGGCAGTAGTCAGCGTTCATTGTCACAATGACCTTGGTCTGGCAGTGGCCAATTCCCTGGCAGCAGTTAGGAATGGAACCAGACAGGTGGAGTGTACCATCAACGGTATTGGAGAGCGGGCAGGAAACACGGCTCTTGAGGAGATCGTTATGGCTCTGAAGGTCCGCAAAGATCTCATTGGCCTCGACACGCGAATTCAGACCGAACAGATCTATCCCACGAGCCGTCTTGTCTCATCTATCACTGGTATCCGGGTTCAGCCTAACAAAGCCATTGTGGGGGCTAACGCTTTTGCCCATGAATCCGGGATCCATCAGGATGGACTCCTGAAGAACAAGGCAACCTATGAGATCATGACTCCTGAGACAGTTGGCCTGAGTAAGAGCACTTTAGTCCTGGGAAAGCATTCTGGACGGCACGCCTTTGGTGATCGGGTGAAAGATCTAGGCTATGACCTCACCGGCGATCAGATGGAAAAGGCCTTTCAAGCCTTTAAGAATCTCTGCGATCTCAAAAAGCACGTTTACGACGAGGACATTGAGGCGATTGTCGCGGACGAGATCATCCAGATTCCCGACAAGTATCGCTTAACCTTTCTCTCAGTCACCAGCGGAAGTGAATTGATCCCCACCGCAACGGTCCAAATGGAGATCGATGGAAAGGTCATAAAGACCGCTGATCTGGGAAATGGCCCTGTGGATGCGGTCTTTAAGACCATCAAGAGGATCACGGGCGACACGAGCAACCTGGTTCGCTACGAGGTGGACGCCATTACCGGAGGCACCGATGCCCAGGGTTCCGTTAAGTGTACCCTGGAAAAAGATGAACTGACGGTTATTGGTCACGGGAGGGATACCGACATCATCGTGGCGAGCGGCAAAGCTTACATCAACGCCCTGAATAAATTAAACTATAAACAGAACTACCTAGCTACGGATATGGACCGTTCGCTATGAGGTAGAGCAGTAACCTTGGGGGGATAGAGGGATGGACACGAGGGGTTTCTTTACAGATTCCATCAAAGGTGAGGTCGTTACCTTGATGCTTACCATCCAGACGGAAGAGTGCAAGAACTGTCGATTAGTTTTTGAAGAAACTGATGACGGCTTCGTAAAAAGTCCAACTGCTGCGTTACACTTCATCTTTCGTCATTGCGACGTACTGTAAGTACGTCGCATTCCTCAAGATTCGCAAGCCTTGCATTTGGAACTTTTTACTTTGCCGTCCCATTTTTGACTTTTTAAGAGGTTATCACTGATATTAAGCGGAAATTTGCCGACACCTTAAACTGCGCAATTCAACGGGGATTGGATGAGATGATAAATCGATGATGGGAACGGGGACTTCCTCACAAGGCCTTTCGAATTCCCCGAACTGCTTGGTTAATTCGATGCTGGTTCTCCACGAGGGCGAAGCGAACATACTCGTCACCGTACTCCCCAAAACCGATCCCCGGTGAGACGACGACTTTTGCCTCCTCCAGGAGAAGCTTGGCGAACTCCAGGGAACCCATCTTGCGGTAGGCCTCGGGAATGTGGCCCCAGACGTACATGGTTCCCCTCGGCTTCTCGATATTCCAGCCAGCGCGCCCAAGCCCGTTGACCAGGGTATCTCGCCGCTTTTGGTAGATTTCAACAATCTCGTCAACACATGCCTGATCCTCGTTCAAAGCGATGATGGAAGCGATCTGGATTGGTTGAAAGATCCCATAGTCCAGGTAGCTCTTGATCCTGGCAAGGGCGTGAATCACCCGAGGATTGCCCAGGGCAAAGCCCACTCGACATCCCGCCATGCTATAGCTCTTGGAGAGGGAGTAAAACTCCACACCCACTTCCTTCGCCCCCTTGGCTTGGAGGAAGCTGGGTGCCCGATAACCGTCGAAGCACAGATCAGCATATGCGAAGTCGTGAACCACGATGATCTGGTGTTCACGGGCAAATTCCACCACTTTCTCGAAAAACTCCAGGTCCACCACGCTCGTTGTGGGGTTGTGGGGATAGGATATGACGAGAATCTTGGGTTGGGGCCAGGTGAGCATGGTGGCCGAGGCGAGATCCGCGAAAAAGTCACGGTCGGGGGCCACGGGAATACTCCGCAAATCTCCCCCTGCAATGATCACCGAATATGGGTGAATTGGATACGTAGGGTTAGGGACGAAGACTACATCTCCCGGCTCAACCACGGCAAGGGCGAGGTGGGCGAGCCCTTCCTTCGATCCGATGGTTACGATGGCCTCCGATTCCGGATCCAACTCCACGTCATAGCGCCGCCTATACCAGTCGCAAATGGCCGTTCGGAGTCCAGTAATTCCGCGGGAGGCTGAGTATCGGTAATTCCGAGGATTTCGGCATGCCTCGATGAGCTTATGGACGATGTGCCTGGGTGTGGCGATATCGGGGTTGCCCATGCCCAGATCTATGATGTCTTCTCCCCTGCTGCGTGCAATCTGCTTGAGGTCATTGACAACGGCGAAGACGTAAGGGGGGAGCCGACCGACACGATGAAAGTCCTGAGTCTTCTCGGTGACCAAGCTATACCTCCTAAGACTATATTATTCGACAATCCAGGCCCCGATGGGCGTATCGCCCATGTGAGAGCGCCCTTAGGTTTTATAAAGATATTGGAACACAATAGGTAATGCAAGCCCTACCCAATGTCAAGGAGAATTTTCCGTCCATGACCCAAGGAGGAGGGGGAGATTCGTCTTCCACCCCTTTTTCAACTCCCACAGAGTGGATGTTCCCTCGTTCCGGGAAGTTTCGGTCCCAGGTAATTACATATTGATTCGGTATAGACAATCGCTGAAGGTTATTTGATGAAACATAGTCGAGGATTCTGGTGACCGGTGAACTGGTATCGGTCCAGCTCAGCAGGCCTTCGATTTAGCGCAAAAATTGATCATGCACGGTTCCCTGAACTTACAATATTCATTGGGGTGAGGGCAAGGATTGTCATAGATGTTAATCTTTTGTTGATATTTTTGACAAAAGAAAATCCGGATCGGCTCATCTCGTTTCCCTTTGTCCTTATTGTACTGTGATTTTTTTGTCCTCAAATTACTCCACCAAAGGACGGCACAGAGCAAATATCCTGGCGGATTAACAAGATAAGAACACCCAGTCCCCTCGGAGCGGAGGCAAGCCCGGTGGCCAGAATGAGGATCAATATCAATAATTAAAAAAATTCCAAGAAGTCAATACGCTCATATGTTCCCGAGTGGAATGGGCCGGAGAAATGGCCCGCTCGACGGAATTCGAGGCCGGGCGTTCAGTTTCATAAATCCGGCCCAGAAGGACTTCTTGGAGGGAAGTGCATAGAAGGCGAGGTGGAATCTATGGGTCCGAATTTAACAATTACAAGGCCTTCTTGATCATTTCCTCCACTTTCGATTTTGGAACGGCACCAACGATCTGGTCGAAGACTTTCCCATCTTTAAAGAGAATGACCGTGGGAATTCCCCTGATCCCATACTGGCTGGGTGTTGCTGGGTTTTCATCCACGTTCATTTTGGCTACCTTCACCCTTCCTGCATATTCCTTGGCTAACTCCTCTACAACAGGTCCGATGACGTGGCATGGGCCGCACCAAGGAGCCCAGAAATCTACCATCACGGGAATATCGGATTTCAGAATTTCGGGTTCAAAATTTCCGTCCGTTGCCTGAAATAACCCTTCCTCAGCCATTTTGGCCTCCCTTTTCCCTAGTATTTCATTCTTCCGGAGCTGATAATAAAAGTCATAAGCTTTCGATTTAAGTGAATTTTGAGGTTATTTTGAACCGGCAACCTACCGGGAGCTCTCAACTTCAAGTAAAGGGTCCGGGACCACAAGATGGTGCAGTTCCAGAGGAGCTGGTGTTTTGTCCTTGAGAGGAACTAAAGACGGACATCAACCTGCTGACCTTCGGGCCCTTGCAGATGGGACAATTCAATCCTTGGTCGCCTTCCGAAACGCTTCGTATCATTTCGAAGGTGTGTCCACACGTATCACATCTATATTCATATATCGGCATGGAATCCTCCGTGATCTATTTTTCCCTTTTTTGTCGATCCTCGACATCGCAAAGACTCGACAGTCAGGTCCTGATACCGAGTTTGGGAAAGACGTAGATATTAAGGAGAAACCAGACCCCAATGACGGAAAGGATGAGAATCCATTTGAGCATTGAAACTGAACCTCGCTCTATTCTATTCCCACGGTTTCCTTATAATATAGAGATTCCACCGCTCTTTTTCAAGGGAAGATGTCAAAAATTGCTGTTATTCAATGAATTCGGAGATTTTGTTGGTCGTCAATTGAAAAAGTAATTGACTTAATCCAATCCAAATAGTACTAAACTAAGGACTAAGGGTGCATAGACATTCCAGGAGTGTAAAATGTCCGAACTGATTCGATTTGGTATTTCCATGGATAGTCGCCTCCTCGCCCGTTTCGATCAATTGATCGACGAAAAGGGGTATTCCAACCGGTCAGAGGCCATTCGGGATCTTATCAGGGACGAATTGGTCGAGCAATCCTGGGAGGAAGAGGATAAGGAAACAGTGGGCACCATCACGCTGGTCTACGACCATGAGATTCGCGATCTCACCGAAAAGCTTATTGACTACCAGCACCAAGTTCATGGTGCGGTAATATCGTCGCTTCATGTCCATCTGGATAAGCACAATTGCCTTGAGGTACTGGTAGTTAAGGGAAAGGGACGGGAGATTAAAAAGGTGGCCGACAGGTTAATCGGAACCAGGGGGGTCAAGCATGGGAAGTTGGTTACAACTACAACGGGAAGGGATGTCTTCTGAAAACCTTTGGAATAATTGCCCTCCGATGTCGATTCCACCGAGGGATCAGGATCGCGTTAAACTCCCTCCAATTTTCCATTCACCATCCTGTATATGCACCGGGTCGTCTTGGCCAACAACCCCTTATCTTGGGAAATAATCATGTAGGATGTGGAGGAACGGTTGAGCACCTGGATGATCCTTTCCGTTGTCTCCTCATCGAGTCCGGATGTGGGTTCATCCAGCAGCAAAACCTCGGGTTTCATGGCAAGGACCGTTGCTAGGGATATGAGCTTCTTTTCGCCGCCGGAGAGTTTATAGGTTACCCTGTCTTCGAAACCGGAAAGCCCTAAGGTTTCCAGAGTTTCCCTAACGATTTTCAGTGCGTCGTCATGTCGTTTTCCCAGGTTGAGTGGCCCAAAGGCAATGTCTTCAGCTACCGTGGGACAGAACAATTGATCATTTGCATCCTGAAAGAGGAGGCCGATTCTTTCCCGGGCTCCCCGGTAATCGGCTTCATCGTGCATCTTTTTCCCGAATATCTCGATCTCTCCCTCCTTTGGTTTCAGAAGGCCCATGATAATATGAAAAAGGGTTGTCTTTCCGGACCCGTTTGGCCCCGTAAGCCCAACCCTACCTCCCTCCGAGAAGGTGAAACTCAATTTTCTCAGGACATCTCGCGCGGAGTCATAGCCAAAGGTGATGTCCTGCAGCCTTATGAAAATAGCCCTTTTCCCCATTGAAGGAAACCCAGTCCCGTTATAGAGAGGAGCATGATAATGAATGCAATGAGATCCCTTCTTTTCAAGCTAAAATGATCCAGTACCCAGAATTTTCCCCTAAACCCCCTGCAGAGCATAGCATCATAGACCCTCTCGGAACGATCGTAACTTTTAAGCACAATCATTCCCACCAGGTGAGCATACGTCTTGTAGGTATGCAAATCGCTTCTGGGATGAAAACACCTCACTTTCATGGCGTTGATAAGTCTCACATATTCGAGATAGATCACATAGATGTAGCGATAGGAAAAGAAGAGCAACTGGATCAACTTATCCGGAACGTAGAGATGCCGTAAAGCGTGAGCTAGCGTGAATATGGGCGTTGTGCCCAGGAGGGCGATACAGGCAAGGATGATGGCGTTGGATTTTATGGTGATGGTCAGAGCGTATCGAATTCCTTCCCTCGAGGCATCCAATGGGCCTAATGAGAAAAGGGTTTTTCCCGGATAGGTGAACGGAAGCAAGATCCATAACAGGAGGATGAAGCCGTTGACCAGAAACAGGCGCCTCATGACCCTTTTTAACGGCAGTCGGGAGACTACGATGCAGCATGCTGAAAACAAGAGGGCCAAAAGAAGGACCTCCGTCCGATCCGCAATGGCTACGATGATTGAGAATAATGTGGCGACGGCTATCTTGATTCTCGGGTCGAAATCATGAAAAAAGGAATTGCCCGATGAAAACTCCTCAGCTACCATGTCACGGTCCCTCCATCTACTTTCCTCTTCTGCTTCTGAAATAGAGGATGATCCCCATGATGCCGAAGATAAAGCCGATTCCCCCCATCACTTGAATGAATGAGACCCCCTCGTTTTGCCGTTTTACGAGGAGCCTCATGATGGGCTTCAATTTTTCATCCAGGGCTTCCTCCACCACCAAGCGTATCTGTTCTATTTCAACACGGTTAAACTGACTGGTAGGCGTTGGTTTTTCCCCATTCGGTTCCTTAAGGGAGACCATTTTTTCGGGCTGCCGGGGATCGGGTTTACCAATATTTCCCTCGCCCGGCAATTCCCCTGCGGGAATAGTGTATTCGTCTCTATGCCCCATGCCGGCGGTGAGTACGATCTTCAAATCCGTCCTTTTTGGGGGTTTAAAGGAAAATTCACCGTCCTTATTGGTTTTCCCCTCCAGCAATTTTTTGCCGAAACTGTCGAATACCTCAATCCTTGAGTTGTGGCATCTCTTCCCATCGCTGAAATAACTTTCCGTAAAGACTTTGTCTCCTTCTACGTAAGCGAAGAGCACCACTCTATGAGCAAATGTATAAGAGGCGGAGACAAAGATCACCAACATGAGAAAAATCACAGAAGGCCAGGTGGCTCGAGATAGCCAGCCTTTTTTTAATGGGCTATCTTTTGGCATGCACGACCTCCAAAAGCTCTGGTTTGAGTTTCTTTAAAAATCCCGCTGAAAAGAGGGTTATGAGGCCTTCGATGATCATCACGGGCAGATGGGCGATGACCACAAGCTTTGCTATCCCTATAAAGGGATTTCCCGTAAAGACCAGGCAGATGGCGACCATAAGGCTAGCCAGCAATATCCCCAAAAACCCACAGACAAAAGCAGCTCCCATTGAGATCAGGTTGTTTCTCACTTTGACGGCATAAGCGAAAAGATAGAAACAGATGATAGCAGGAAAGGCCATATTGAAGGCATTCACCCCAAGAGTGGTTATGCCGCCGAACTGAAAGAGGAGCGCTTGAAGGAAGAGCGCGATCAGTATTGCCGGAAAGGCCGACCATCCCAGTAATAATCCCATCAGTCCATTGAGAACCAGATGGACACTTGATGGCCCTATGGGTACATGAATCAATGAGGCTACAAAGAATGCGGAGGTGAGGATTGCGACCTGGGGGACCCTGTCATAATCCAATTTCTTCAGGCCGAAGCCACAACCCGCGGCAGTGAGCGCCGCACCCGTGACCAGCACGGGAGCGGATAAAACGCCCTCGGAAATATGCATTCCCTTTTCTCCTATTTCATGTCATACACCTTCACCCAGAGGACCGCACCTATCTCAACGGGCTTCTCTTCGCCCTTATGTTTCATTTTCCTTTCGTCCGTGTTGAGGGCGGCAAATGCCCACCAGCCAGCCATGGGCATGGCATAAGTAAACACGCCGTTGGTATCGGTTTTGACCACCTGGGTAACCATGGGATCTGCTGGGGCTTTGATCCTGCCGTCTTTGTTGTAATACTCAACTTCCACCTCGGTGCCGGGAGCGGGTTTTCCATCCACCTTCACGATCCCTTGGAAAACGTTGCCCACCCAGAGACCGTATGGCCTGGTTAAGGGAACGATTCCCGTTTTTAGACCGACTTCTTCATCCCAACCCTCTTCCACGCCCAATGAATTGACAACCACTTTGGTATAGTGAACGATAAAGCAGTCTTCCGCTGGCTCCCAGTATGGTTTGGGTTCCACATAGAATATATGGTCGCCGGGGATTTTAACCCTACAATTGGATTCCCAGGCAAAGGACCCGTCTATTTTTTTCTCCTTCAAGGTTTTGAGCAGATCGGTTTTCCTCCCTCGAACCATAACGCCGAACCTGGCTGGCTTGGCCATGTCCATGTAGTGGCCTTCAAAGGGATGGAAGAAAACAACATCCAGGGAGATGGTTTTATCATCCGATTTGGTAACCATATCATCGGACGGAATCAGACCCTGGAAGTGGGCCCAAACAGTTGTAGCAAACAAAAAGATGCCCGAAATTACCAGAGTAGCAAGAAAAGGTACCGTTTTCATCATCTTCTCCGAGCCAATGATAGCACGTTTTTTAAATTAATATCTGACTAGTATTACTTTTTTACTAATCGTACCCCCCCATGCAAGTAATTGTCAAGGGATTTTGTCGCGCCATGAATCAATAATTTAGCCTAAAGAGTTAGGTTCGGTAACATATGGGGCGTTTTGAGCGTCTTTCTTGACTAACTTAGTAAATAATGTTATTTTTTCCTTCATGAGATTATCGACGAAAAGCCGCTATGGCGTGAGAGCTGTTTTCGACATCTCGTATCACGGAGGGGGGGACGGAGTACAGGTTAAGGATATTGCCAGGCGCCAGGAAATATCCCCCCGGTATCTGGAGCAGATATTTCAGAAACTGAGGGACGCGGGAATCATTACGAGTAAAAGGGGGCCGCAGGGGGGCTACTCGCTGGCAAGAAAGCCACAAAATATCAAGGTGGGCGAGATCATACGGGTAACGGAGGGTGGATTTGACCCCGTGTTTTGCATTAACCCGGAGAAGTCGGGAAAGCACTGCGACCGTATCGCCGAGTGCGTAACCCGGCTCATCTGGAAGGAGGCCGGGGAAAAGCTGGAGGATTTCTTCGACTCCGTTACCATACAAGATCTCTGTGATCGGGCGGAGCGCCTCGGGGTTCAAAAAGAGCAAGACCGGAGCTCAATGTATTACATTTAGGGGCCACCTTGGTAATCCCGGATGGGAAGGGTAGGGGATGGTTTCATCCCCTTGATTTTTTGCGTAATTCTTTATTAATTTGGTAAAGAAATATCGCGTCAATCCGCGCGGGCGATATGTTTACCAGAGCCTCCTCTCCAAATCAGGCGGGGCGAAATCTCAGTGATGTCGGAGGTACGGCCCAAGGGGGACGATTGTAGCAGAGGCACCGCATGAGGATCTATTTAGACCACAATGCGACAACCCCTATCCACCCAGATGTCTTGGTAGCGATGTTGCCTTATTACCGCAGGGGATTCGGAAACCCTTCGAGCATTCACCGATTCGGTCGGGAGGCGAGACAAGCAGTGGATGAGGCGAGGGGAAAGGTCGCCCAACTAATTGGCGCCAGACCCTCTGAAATCGTCTTCACCAGCGGGGGGACTGAGGCCGACAATTTGGCCATCAAGGGAGCCGTATTAGCGAGGGAGGAAAAAGGTGGGCATATCATCACTTCGGCAATAGAACACTATGCAGTTTTGGTTACCTGTCAATATCTGGAAAAGAGGGGCTTCGAGGTATCTTTTCTGCCAGTGGATCATGATGGGTTCTTGGACCCCGATGATGTTAGGAGGGCCATCACTGACAGGACAGTCCTAATTAGCATCATGCACGCTAATCACGAGGTTGGAACCATTGAACCCCTTGAGGAGATCGGTAAGCTTGCCACGGAAAGGGATATCCCTTTCCACACTGATGCGGTCCAATCTGTAGGCAAGGTGCCCATTGATGTCGGTACTTTGGGGGTGAATCTGCTTTCCCTATCAGCCCATAAACTCTATGGGCCAAAGGGGGTCGGGGCATTGTATATCCGACAGGGGACGAAGATCTTGCCCCAGGTATATGGTGGTCATCAGGAATTGAACTTTCGGGCGGGAACGGAGAACGTTGCCGGGATCATTGGATTGGGGAAGGCAGCTGAGATTGCCCTTCATAAGACCGAGGTGGAAGGAAAGAGGTTATGCTGGCTCCGAGATAGGCTTTGGGAGAGGATAAAGGAAAGTGGGGGATCGGTTCAACTCAATGGGCATCCTACCAGGCGACTCCCCAACACGTTAAACGTGGCCTTCGATCTCGTAGAAGGGGAATCCCTCGTGATCAATCTCGATCTAAGGGGAGTCGCGGTGTCCACCGGTTCCGCATGCACTTCTGGCTCCCTTGAGCCCTCCCATGTGTTGCTGGCTATGGGGGTCTCCCCGTCCATAGCAAGGGGAAGCGTCCGATTTTCCCTGGGCATGGAGAATACCCAAGAGGAGATAGAGGACACGGCCAATGTCCTTGAAGAGGTGGTGAGGAGGTTGAGGTTGACCTCTCCGCTCAATGAAGATGGGATGGTGACATCAAGTTATGGGAGAAGTATTGGTCGGAAAGTATGAAAGAGGTACTTCAAGGTTCAACACGTTTACGAATCCAGTGAGGAGTAAAATTTGGTCAAAGCCATTGCACTGCTCTCTGGTGGGCTAGATAGCACATTGGCAATAAAGGTCGTTTTAGAGCAGGGAATTGAAGTGGAGGCCCTCAATTTTATTACCCTTTTCTGTCGATGCACGGCAAAGGGGAGTACCTGCTTAGCCTCTCAAAAGGCAGCCCAGACACTTGGGATCGGGCTGAAGGTCATGAACATCTCCGAAGAGTTCCTCTCAGTGGTAAAACATCCCAAGTACGGATACGGTAAGAACGTGAACCCCTGCTTGGATTGTCGCATCCTCATGTTTAAAAAGGGATGCGAGTACATGAACCAGGATGGGGCCTCCTTTATCGTCACCGGAGAGGTATTAGGGGAGAGGCCCATGTCACAACGTAGAGAGGCTATGCAGATTATCGAGCGGGAGTCGGGGCTTCAAGGGCTCATCCTGAGGCCCCTATCGGCAAAGCTCCTCCCTCTCACCGTGCCGGAGAAAAAGGGGTGGATCACGAGGGAAAGGATGCTCGCCATAACCGGCCGATCCAGAAAACCCCAGATCAAACTCGCCTCAGATTACGGCATCAACGACTATCCATGCCCGGCGGGGGGCTGCCTCCTGACGGATCCCGGCTTTGCGTTGAGGATGAAGGACTTGATGAAGAATAAACCCGATTTTTCGCTGAACGATGTTCACCTCCTCAAATTGGGGAGGCACTTCCGCCTAACTCCTCTGGCAAAGGTGGTGGTGGGCAGGAATGAGGAGGAAAACGGGAAGATTCTGTCCTTGGTCAAAGAGGGGGATACGGTTCTCAGGGTCAAGAATGTCCCCGGACCCCTTGCCCTTGCAAGGGGAGAGGTAGACCACCAGGCGATCCTTCAATCAGCCATCATTACGGCCAAATACAGCAAGGCCAAGTTCCTGCCGGGGGTTGAAGTGGAGTATCAGGTGATCCCCATGCCTGCGAAGGAAATTTTGGTTTCCCCGTCCATGGTCGGGGATGAGCTGGGTCTCTTGAGGATCAATTGAACGCGAATTGACCATAAAAATCGCTCAACATGGAGGTGTTCAATGGAACAAAAGAAACTATTTTCCCAGGTCGGAGAGAAGGAAGTCACCAGGGCCATAGTAGGAGAGTTCACAAAACAATTCATGGACTATGTTGAAAGCGATTGCATCATCATCGGGGGCGGCCCCAGCGGCCTTATGGCCGGAAAGGAACTGGCCTCCAAAGG
>JAUWDQ010000308.1 GCA_030608745.1 Pseudomonadota bacterium
TGAAAAACGGGAAAAAGGAGCTCTGAGCGCGAAATTACCGCGTAGCTGAACTAAAATATTTATCACATAAGGAACCGACCGCAGCACTGCAACACTGCAGCACTGCAGAACCGATTTTAGGCAGCGAAGAGCGACTTTTTCGGAGTCCTCATTTCGTTTACTTGACAATCCTCCCCGTTTTGCCTTACTCTCTATTGGGCATTTTGGGGGGACGAGGTTTCTATGATCAAGATAGGGACGAGCGGTTTTTCCTTTCCGGATTGGAAGGGGACAGTATACCCCAAGGATATCAAGGACCGAGAGATGCTCACCCATTATGAGAGGGAACTGGGTTTCAAGGCATTGGAGGTTAATTTTACCTATTATACCCTTCCCTCCCCCAACAGCTTCATGGGTATGTCCAGGAAGACCTCTGAGGGTTTTGAGTTTGTGGTGAAGTGCTTCAAGGGGATGACCCACGAGATCCGTGATAGAGAGACCAAGGGGATAGTTGACAACAGGGAGATTTTCGATAAATTTATATACTCTTTGCAACCCCTGGTTCAGGATGGGAAGTTGGGTTGCGTTTTGGCCCAATTCCCCTATTCCTTCTTCCCCAACAGGGAGAACTTCGACTATCTCCGTTCCTTTAAGGAACGATTGGGGAAGATTCCCCTGGTGATGGAATTCAGAAATACGTATTGGTTGAAGGATTCGACTTTTTCCTTCCTGGAGAACATGGGCGTTGGTTATTGTGTCGTCGATGAGCCCAAATTGCCCAAGCTGATGCCATTTATTCCAAGGGCAACATCGGACTTGGGGTATTTCCGGCTTCATGGGAGAAATCCCAATTGGTTTAACGTCCCGACATCGGTCCGTTACGATTACCGCTATAGCGAAGAGGAACTTAGATCCTTCATTCAGCCCATAAGGGAGATTGAGGACCAAACAGCAGAGACCTTGATCTTCTTCAATAATTGCCACGGTGGTTCCGCTGCGAGGAATGCCTTGGAGTTGTTGAGAATGTTCTCCTGAATCGAGCTCTCTTGGGGCGGGAGGAGTGTGTCTTGGAAGGGATTGACTTCGAGAAATCCGGGGGCTTCGTTCCCGTCGTCGTTCAGGACTACGGAAACGGGGAGGTGCTCATGCTGGCGTACATGAATCGGGAGGCCTGGGAAAAAACTAACGAGACGGGAAAGGCTTGGTACTGGAGCCGTTCCCGGAATCAATTATGGTTGAAGGGGGAAACCTCTGGTCATTATCAGGTTGTGAAGGAGATTTTTATCGACTGCGACAGCGATGCCCTTCTCCTGAAGGTGGAGCAGCGGGGAGGTGGTGCCTGTCATATGGGATATCGGAGCTGCTTTCACAGGATGGTTTGCCATGGCAAGGTGAAGGTGGTGGGCCAGAAGGTCTTCGATCCGAAGGAGGTATACGAGAAGTGAGACGGCTAAAGGTAGGTATCCCTAAGGGAAGCTTGGAAAACAGAACTATCGAACTCTTCAGGAAATCGGGATGGAAGATTGGGATAAGTGACAGAAGCTATTTCCCATCCGTTGACGACGAGGAGGCCCAATGCACCTTGGTCAGGGCCCAGGAAATGTCCAGGTTCGTCGAGATGGGAACCCTTGATATTGGCCTGACGGGAAGGGATTGGATACTGGAAAACGGTTCGGACGTGGTGGTGGTGAGGGATTTGGTCTATTCAAAGGTAAGCCAGAGACCCGCCAGGTGGGTGTTAGTGGTCGCCGAGGATTCTCCGATAAGGAGGCTGGAGGACCTCAAGGGGAAGAAGATCTTTACAGAGTTGACCAACTTCACGCGAAAGTTCTTCTCGGAACGGAATATCCCCGTCGATGTGGAGTTTTCGTGGGGTGCTACAGAGGGAAAGGTTATCGAGGGGTTGGCAGACGCCATTGTTGAGGTGACGGAAACGGGAAGTACCATAAGGGCCAACGGACTGCGGATTGTGGACGAACTTTTGGAAACATACCCCCAATTGATCGCCAACAAACAATCTTGGCAGGACCCATGGAAGAGGGAGAAGACCGAACAGATCTCCCTTTTATTACAGGGTGCCCTCCGAGCGGAGACAATGGTGGGATTGAAGATGAACTGTTCCAAAGACGATTTAAAAAAGGTGGTGGAGATCCTCCCTAGCATCACAGCCCCCACCATTTCCAACCTCTATGAGTCGGATTGGTTCGCCGTGGAGACCATCATTTCGGAGGAGATCGTTCGCGATATCATCCCCAAACTCCAGAAGAGAGGGGCGGTGGGGATCATCGAGTATCCCCTGAACAAAGTGATTTAATTTCCCCTGAAGGGGGTTCTCGGTGGTGGGGGAATGGTGTCGAGGGAATACTGGGACTCGCTGGATTATCTCTATGGCCTCGAGAGCCGTGGAATCGTTTTTGGCCTGGCCAATATTCGGAATATCTTGGAGTCCCTCGGAAACCCCCATGAAAAGGTAAAGAGCATCCATATCGGAGGCACCAACGGCAAGGGATCCACCGCCGCCATGATCCACTCGATCTTGGGCCGATCCGGATATCGAGTTGGGCTCTATACGTCCC
>JAUWDQ010000234.1 GCA_030608745.1 Pseudomonadota bacterium
TGAAAAACGGGAAAAAGGAGCTCTGAGCGCGAAATTACCGCGTAGCTGAACTAAAATATTTATCACATAAGGAACCGACCGCAGCACTGCAACACTGCAGCACTGCAGAACCGATTTTAGGCAGCGAAGAGCGACTTTTTCAGAGACCTCGATAAAAGGGCTTGACAAGCCATAAACGGTCTGATGAAAGACAACATATGTTGACCAAAAAATCGAGAGAGAAGCTAACGGCCCGACAACGGGCGGTCTTATCCTTTCTGATTCGATTTCTCGACGAGAGGGGGTATCCCCCTACCGTGAGGGAAATCGCCCTCCATTTCGGATTGAAGGGACCCAGAAGCCCCAAGAAGAGGCTGGATGCCCTCGAGGAGAAGGGATATATCCGAAGGAGGCCTGGAAAATCTCGTGCCATTGAGGTGATCGGGGCTTCCCCTTCCCGATCCTACCGGTTGGTCCCCCTTGTGGGGAAAATTCGGGCGGGGGGGCCTTCCTTGGCCCTGGAGGATTTTGAGGGCAACATCGCCCTCGATCGATCTCTGGCCAGGGGGGATGAGACTTTTTCCCTGAGGGTAAAGGGGGATAGCATGGTCGGGGACCACATCAAGGATGGGGACCTGGTCTTGGTCCAGCCTCAGTCCTTGGTGGATAGCGGTGTGATTTCCGTGGTATTGATCGATGATGAAGCAACCCTGAAACGGGTCTATAGAGAGGGGGATGCCCTCCGGCTCCAGCCTTCGAATCCCAACATGAAACACATTATTGTGGGAATGGGGGAGAGGAGGGTAACCATTGTGGGAAAGGTGATCGGAATATTCAGGAAAGTGATGTGAAATGGGGAAAGGAGATCTACCGCCTTGCCGTCAGGATCTGGGATTCCATTGGAGGTAAGAGGTCCGTGAGGCTTTTGGGATTGGCAGTCTCAAACCTTGAGATGGCTTCCAACCAGTTTCCCCTTTTTTCATGGCCAACCAAATTTGGGGCCCTTTGGGAAGCCATGGACCGGGTTAACAACAAATATGGCGAATTTACCCTTACTTGGGGATCCCTTCATCTACCCCCCAGATGAGGCCTTCTCCTTCTCTATGGCATTTACCTTTTACCTTCCCATTACAATCCGAGGGCCCCGCGCACATTTCCGAAGGATATCTTCTCTCAGACGTTTTTGAAGAACCTTTTGGGCCCTAAGGTGATCGCTTCCACGATTTTAATCAGCCATTGGAGAAATCTGATAGGGGATTCGTTTCCCACCTTGACGAGGAGATAGATTCCCAAACCCATCAACACGATATTGGGGATCCAGCTGGTAAGCACAGGAGGAAGCGTTCCCTTATTGGCCAAAATTTCCGCCGATGTGAGCAAGATGTAATAGGCAAGGACGACGAAGATGCCCAAAATGAATCCATAAGATTTTCCGGACCGCCTCGGTTGGACACCTAAGGGGATACCAATCAAGCCGAAGACGATACAGGAAAATGGGATGGAAAATTTCATATAAAGATCCAAAAGGTATTTGGTACAATCCTCACCGTGCAATTTCTTGAACTTAATCTTTTTCTTGAGCTCACCGATGGACATCTCCCATCTCCTGGCGCGGAACTTCCGAACCCTGGAGAGATTACCCCCAAATGTGAGCCTTTGAATCAAAACCTCCGATTCGATCCTTCCATAGGATTTGGATCCTTCGACTACCTGATCGCCCGTCACACCGGTCAAATTCAGCACGATCTCCTGGGAATTCGGATCGGTAACGACATACCCTTCCTTGGCCAAGATGGTTCTGGTCCCCTCTTCCCCTTTTTTGCCCTCAATGTGAATGAAGATTCCCCCTAGGGTATTTCCCCTTGGTGGGATCTTGTCGACATATATGACCACGCCGTCAAAGCTGTCATTGAAAGTCCTCTCCTTCAGGGCGGTATAGGCTTTGGTTTTAGCGATATCGAAAAGGGTATTTATTAAGCCCCGATTACCCCAAGGGAGGGCATAGATGACCAAGAAGGTGGTCAGTAAATAGGCAACTATGGACAAAAAAAGGACGGAGGGGGTTAGTTGATAGAGGCTTATTCCAGATGCCTTGAGGGCGGCGATTTCGTTGTCGCTGGAGAGCCTGGCAAAGGCAACGAGCACTCCCAAAAGTAGGGCGATGGGGATTATTAAAAAGAGGGAAGAGGGAAAGAAATAGATGAGAAGCTTGCCGATGTCAAAGAGGCTAACCCCTTTGTTGACGAGAAGGTCGGTGAGGAAGAGCGTTTTTCCCATCATGAAGACGACGGAAAAGATTAGCAAACCAATGAGAAAAGGACCGAGTATTTCCTTAGATAGATAAGTATGAATGGTTTTTTTCATTATCTTCGCATTGTATGGGTAAGCACTTTCTCTGTCAAGTTGATTTGGGGGACGTTGTTGACAAGGTTGACTAATTACCCTATTCTTTATAACAACCATTTAATTCGGAGGAAGGGCGATGCCGAGGCAGGCGAGGCTTGATGCCCCTGGTACCCTACACCATGTGATTATCAGGGGGATAGAGAGGGGATGGATTGTCAACGACGGGGAAGATCGGGAAAATTTCGTCTCTCGCATGGCTAAAAATGCCTCTGATAACGGGACGACGGTCCATGCCTGGGCCTTAATGCCGGATCATGCCCACATCCTTCTGCACAGCGGGCCTGATGGTTTGTCCAAATACATGCGACGTTTTCTAACTGGCTATGCCATTACCCATAACCGCCGTCATGGTCGTCATGGACATCTTTTTCAGAATCGCTATAAATCCATAGTCTGTGACGAGGATTCATATTTTCTGGAGTTGGTTCGCTACATTCATTTGAATCCATTAAGGGCCAAGCTGGTGAGGAATTTAGGTGAACTTGAAAAGTATCCCTGGTGTGGCCACGGTGCAATATTGGGAAGGATTAACTATAAATGGCAGGACCGTGATTATGTTCTGTCGTGGTTTGGCAAGAGAGAAGGGGAGGCTAAGAAAGCTTATCGCGGATACATCCGGGAAGGCGTAGCCCAGGGCAAACGTCCGGATTTAGTCGGGGGCGGTTTAATCCGTTCTCTTGGAGGCTGGTCACAGGTGCTATCTTTGCGTGGAAATCAGGAGAGCATATTTACTGACGAGAGGATTTTGGGTAGTGGGGATTTTGTGGAACGGGTTTATAGAGAAGCCGATGAAAAGATGAAATACCAGCTTCCGGTTATCGAACACGGGAGAAAGGTACAGCAGCTCATTCAGGAAGTATGTAAAAGGGAAAGCATTAACATCAAAGAATTGCGGATGGGTAGCCGTCGAGGACGTATTTCCAAGGTAAGATCGCAGTTGGCCCACAAATTGGTGGAGGATTACGGACTTCCTTTGGCAGAAGCGGCGCGTCAATTAGGCGTTTCCACATCTGCCATTTCAAAGTTGTTAGAAAGGAAGGTCAAGGAATAATTCAACATAGTCAACAACGTCCCCCTTTTTTTCTTTTGAGGATTTATTTTTTTTGAAAATTTTTTCTTGACTTTCCTATTTTTTTTTGGTAGTAGTGTTCACAAGATGAACGTTCATGAAACGAACATTCCCTGTTCCTCATTCCTAAGTTTTGGCGAAAAGCCTATTTTCTCGAGACGAGTGGCTTGAAGTTTGCGGCTTAAAGAGCATATGGCGGAGAACAAAAATACCCTTTTTAAGCCTTCTGAATCAATGCGGGACCTCCAGTTTCTGGAGGAGCTGGAGAAGACCCCAAATCTCTCCCAGAGAGAACTATCCAACAAGTTTGGGATAGCCCTTGGAGTGACCAATGCATGTCTCAAGAGGATGGCCCGGCGGGGGTGGATCAGATTGGGGAAAATCCCTCCCAGGAGGATTGGTTACTATCTGACACCCAAGGGGTTTGTAGAAAAGGCCAGACTTACCATGACGTTTCTTTCCTATAACATCCACCACTATTCAAGGCTCAAGGCCATGATTGGAGAGAAGTTCTTGGAGATGGCATCGCAGGGGGTGACACGGGTCATCTTCTGGGGTGTGAGCGACGAAATGGAGGTTGCATATGTGACCCTTCAGGGAACCAGCATGGAGCT
>JAUWDQ010000052.1 GCA_030608745.1 Pseudomonadota bacterium
GACCAATTGGCTGCCGAAGCGGAGCTCATGGCCATGGTAGGCGAGAAGGGGTAGAGGGGAAACCAAGGGGGTACCCATGATACACGAAAAGGCTATTATTCACCCTCGCGCAAGGATCGCCGAAGGCGTTGAAATTGGCCCCTTTTCAGTCGTCGGCGAAAACGTAACCATCGGCAAGGACACCTGGATCGGGCCCCACGTGGTCATTACCGGATGGACGACGATCGGAAAAAATTGTAAGATATACCAATTCTCCTCAATTGGAGAAGTCCCCCAATACCTCAAATTTACGGGTGAGGAATCCCATGTCATTATCGGCGATAACAACGTTATCAGGGAGTTCGTCACCATCAATCGGGCGACGACCCAAGGGGGAGGGAAGACTGTCTTGGGCAATGAGAACTTCTTGATGGCCTATGCCCATGTGGCCCATGACTGCCTCATCGGGAATCAGGTGATTATGTCCAACGCTGCTACTCTAGCGGGACATATCGAGATCGAGGATGGTGCGATCATCGGTGGGTTATCGGCCGTGCACCAATTCGTCCGAATCGGCGCATACTCCTTCATCAGCGGACTAACCGGTGTCCCTCAGGATATCCCCCCCTACATCCTTGTTGCGGGCGGTCGGTGTAAACCCTATGGATTAAATCTGGTCGGCCTCAAAAGACACGGTTTCTCGGAGAAGACCATCAAGGGGCTCAAAAAGGCTTACAAGGTCATCTTCAGGTCCGGATTGACCCTCGAAAATGCCATAAAGGACATCCAGGAGGATGAGATAAGCAGCATTCCCGAAGTGTTTCACCTCGTTCAATTCATTCAAAGATCAAAAAGGGGGATCTGCAGGTGACGAGGAAATTGAGGCTCGGTGTGGTCGGCGTGGGATACTTCGGGCAATTTCACGCCGAGAAATACCACCAAATGCCTGAAGTGGAGTTGGTGGGGCTGGCGGATATCGATTGCTCCCGTTCACAGGAAATAGCGAGGCGTTTCAATACCAATGCCTTTTACCATTATGAGGATCTATACGATAAGGTAGATGCCGTCAGCATCGCCGTCCCAACGCCCATTCACTACCAAGTAACCAAAGACTTCTTCCACAGGGGGATCGATGTCCTTTTGGAAAAACCCATAACCGCTACTCTCCGAGAGGCGGATGAATTGATCGATATGGCGGAAAAGAAACAACTGGTCTTTCAGGTTGGTCACCAGGAGAGGTTTAATGCCGCCTTAATGGCTTTGGAGGGGAGCCTTGCCGATCCCATGTTCATCGAATCCCACCGGCTGAGCCCTTTTCTGCAAAGGGCGGCAGGTGTCGATGTGGTCCTTGACCTGATGATCCATGATATTCAGATTATTCTCAGCATGGTGGATTCCCCAATCCAGTCCATTCAAGCCGTAGGCGTCCCAATCGTATCCCCTTATTTGGATATTGCCAACGCTCGGATCGAGTTCGAAAACGGCTGCATCGCAAACGTAACGGCCAGCCGTGTCTCCCGGGAGAAGATGCGGAAGATCCGAATCTTCCAACCCACCGCTTACTTCTCCATCGACTACGTCTCCCAAAGGATTACCGTCCTCAGCAAGGATGGCAAGGGGCGTAAGCCCATTTTCCCCGGCGTCTTCGCCGAGGATATCAAAATCGCCAAAAACGACCCCCTGGAGTCGGAAATAAACTCCTTCGTCGAGAGGATCAAGGACAGAAAGAAACCCCTGATCTCGGGATTGGACGGGAAGAAGGCTCTCGAGGTCGCCTTGAGGATTACCGACCAGATCCAAAGGAATATCGAAAGAAGGAAAACATCGGGTGGCCTTATGGCATGAAGCGCACTGGAGAAAGGAAAATTTTGATTGTCGCGGGAGAGACCTCGGGAGATCTCCATGGGGCCCACTTGGTGAAGGCAGCTCTCTCCTTGGATCCCAAGCTCCATTTCTACGGCGTAGGAGGAGAATATCTGAGAAGCATGGGAACCGACGTTGTCTTCGACAACTCGGAGGTGGCCGTTGTCGGCATTGTGGAGGTCCTCTCCAAACTGAGGTCTATTTATCGGATTTTCCGATGGCTCAAAAGGTCCCTCGATCGGGATAAACCCGCCCTCGCCATCCTCATCGACTTCCCAGACTTCAACCTCAGATTAGCCAAGGAGGCGAACAAGAGGGGAATCCCCGTCTTTTATTACATCAGCCCCCAAGTATGGGCATGGAGGAGGGGAAGGGTCAAGAAGATCGCAAAATTGGTCCATAAGCTGGTGGTAATCCTCCCCTTTGAGGTTCCCTTCTATCGGCAAAGCGGTGTCGATTGCGAATTTGTAGGCCATCCCTTGATCGACATCGTCAAACCCCATCTCGCCAAGGAGAAAGCCTTCGATATATTCCGCTTGGACAAGGATAAGAGGACTATTGGACTGTTGCCTGGAAGTCGCCGGGACGAGGTCCAAAACCTCCTTCCCGTCCTCCTCAAGAGCGCCCATCTTCTTCTGCGGGATTTTCCGAACCTCCAGTTCATCATCCCCATAGCGCCGGCCATCAACCGCTTTGAGGTCGAAAAATATATTGCGGACTCCAATGTGGACATCAGGGTGGTTGGGGAGCATACCTACGATGTACTCAACGTCTGCGACCTTATTATCACCGCCTCCGGGACGGCCACGCTGGAAGCGGCCATTATGAGCACCCCCATGATTATCATCTACAAGGTGTCGTTCCTCTCCTATCTGGTAGGGCGGCTTCTCGTGAAGGTCAAGGACATCGGTTTAGTCAACCTCATCGCCGAAAAGAGGGTTGTGCCCGAGCTCATCCAAGGGCAGGCCTCCCCCATCAATATTTGCAATGAGGCCTCCAGGATGCTGAAAAACCCCCACCTCCTATCCATGATCAAAGAGGAATTGGACAAGGTCAAGGAGAAATTAGGGAACCCGGGAACATCTCAAAGGGCGGCGCAAATCCTGTATCGCGTCATTCACCAAGGGGCATAGACCCCTTCCCCTATCTCGACATGACCGTGCAATTGTACAAAAGGCTCTTGCAATACGTTAAACCTTACCGGATGAGACTTATCTTGGCCATGATCTGTATGGTCTTCTTCGGCCTCTGCGAGGGGGGGACCGCCTGGCTAGTCAAACCCGCACTAGACACAGTTTTCGTCGACAAAGATGTGAGAATGTTATTCCTCATACCAGCGGCTATCGTTGTGCTCTTTGTCACTAGGGGAGTATTCTACTACGGACAAGCCTACCTCATGAGCTATGTCGGTCAGCGTATCGTGGCCGATTTGAGGGAAAAACTCTACCACCACCTCCAATACCTCTCCCTCTCATTCTTTACTAAAACGCCAACGGGCGTCCTGATATCGAGGCTCACCAATGACATCGGCCTCATCCAAGGGGCGGTCTCCAACGCGATAACCAGCATTCTCAGAGACTCCTTTACCATCATCATCCTCACCGGGGTGGTCTTCTATCGGGATTGGAAGTTGGCGTGTATCGCCTTCACCGTCCTCCCCCTCGCCGCTATTCCCATCGTCAAGTTCGGCCAGAAACTCCGTAAGTTCAGCATCAGGGGCCAGGTTCGAATGGGGTCCATCACCTCCTTGCTCCAGGAGACCATTTCGGGGAATCGCATCGTAAAGGCCTTTACCATGGAGGATTACGAATCCCGCCGATTTTCCGCCGAAAACGACCGATTCTTCAAAGTCCTCATGAAGAGGCAGAAAATCAGGGCCCTCTCCTCCCCCGTCATCGAGGTACTGGGGGGATTGGGTGTCGCCGGCATCGTTTTGGTTGGGGGGTATAGCGTGATTGAGGGGAATTCCACCCCGGGAACTTTAGGCTCCTTCTTGGCAGCCATCCTCCTCCTGTATAAGCCCATCAAATCCCTCAGCAGGGTCAACGACATCGTTCAAGGGGGTTTGGCGGCGGGCTCGAGGGTTTTCGAGCTGATGGACAAAACCCCCGAAATCAGGGATGCCGATGGAGCAGTATCGCTAAGCGGTATTTCGGACGGTATCAAATTCGAACACGTCTCCTTCAAGTACGTGGACGAGAGTGTCTTGAAGGATATCAATATAGAGGTGAAGGTGGGGGAGGTATTGGCACTGGTTGGAATGAGCGGGGCGGGAAAGACAACCCTGGTGAATTTGATCCCCCGATTCTACGACGTAGACGAGGGCCAAATCACAATCGATGGAAGGGATATCAGGACATTAACCATAAAGTCTCTCAGGGAACACGTCGCCATCGTGACCCAGCAGACCATCCTCTTCAACGATACCGTAAGGAATAACATCGCCTACGGGGATATCACCAGATCCGAGGAGGAAATCATTGAGGCCGCCAAGGCGGCCAATGCCTATGGATTCATCGAGAAGTTGCCCCTGGGCTACGATACGGTAATCGGGGAAAGGGGAGTAAGGCTCTCCGGTGGGGAGCGGCAGAGGATCTCCATAGCCAGGGCGCTGCTCAAGGATGCCCCCATCCTCATTCTGGACGAGGCTACCTCGTCCCTGGACTCCGAATCGGAATTTCAGGTTCAGGCTGCGCTGGAAAGGCTGATGGCAAATAGGACCGTCTTCCTAATCGCCCACCGTCTCTCCACCATAAGGAATGCCCATCGCATCCTGGTCATCGATAATGGGAAAACCGTCGAAGAGGGGACCCATGATGAGCTTTTGGCCCTGAATCGGATCTACAGAAGGCTCTACGATATGCAGTTCAGGGACGACGGTGAAACGGTTTTGCGGAAGGCCAAGGTGAGACAGATCTATTAGGCGGTTGATCCCACGGGGGCGGATTGATCCGGGTGGTAATCCCATGCTCGAGGGCCGCTGAGTTATCGGGCATTAAACGTGCCGAAGGAACCTTCCATTGAAGAGGTTAATTAACAGGCTGATACTAGCCTTAGTACCCCCGCTCGCCTATTGTGTAATTAAGCTCCTCTCGTGGACCATGCGGATAGAAATAATCAACGGCCACATACACGATGACTATCTGAGAAAAGGGAGGCCTCTCATCCTTACCTTCTGGCATGGCAGACTCTTGATGATGTCGGCCGGGTATAGGGGGAAAGGAGTGGCCATTCCCATCAGCCTCCACCAAGATGGGGAACTCATCAGCAGAACCATGAAGTACTTTGGCGTCAGGTCCATCCGGGGATCTACTACCAGGGGAGGATTTTCGGCCATGCGGGAGATGCTGAAGGCCTCTGAGGAAGGATATGATATCGCCATTACCCCCGATGGCCCACGGGGGCCTCGATATAGAGTCCAAAACGGAATAATAGAGCTTGCCAGGCGGACGGGAATGACCATCTTTCCCGTCACCTTCAACGCTTCGAGAAAAAAGGTATTTCGAAGCTGGGATCGCTTTCTGTTCCCCTATCCCTTCTCAAGGGGGGTATTTATTTCTGGGAAACCCTTACTCGTTCCACAACAAATAAGTAAAGGCGTTTTCGAGCAGACAAGGCTTCTGCTTGAGAGGAGATTGAGGGAGATAACGGATCGAGCAGACCGGTACTTCGAGAAGGGGGCCGGGGATAGATGATCAATTCCCTCTATAATACTCTATTAACCCTTGCCCTTATCCTGTCGAGCCCTTTCTTTGCCTTCAAAATCATCACAACCTCATACTATAGAAGGGGGTTTAGCCAGAGGCTGGGCATCGGCCACAAAGATGTTCGTAAAAAGGTGGGGGATGAAAAACCCCTCTGGATCCATGCCGCATCGGTAGGTGAAGTGCTGGGATCATTACCCATAATCGAGGGGATACGGCAAACCAACCCTGAACTCCCCATCCTCCTTTCAACCATGACGGCGACAGGCAATGACATGGCCAAGAAGAGGGCCTCGGATGTAAAGGCAATCACCTTTTTCCCCCTGGATCACCCATGGGTGGTGAGGAGGGCCATCTCCCGGGTTAACCCGAGGGCCTTTCTCATGGCGGAGACGGAAATCTGGCCAAATTTTCTCATGGAACTGGGTAGAAGGGGAATTCCCGCTATGCTCTTCAACGGTCGCATTTCGACCCGCTCCTTCCAATGGTACAAGCGGTTTCGTTGCTTCTTTGCCTCCCCTCTGGCCACAATCTCCGCCTTCTGCATGCAGTCGAGCCTAGATGCCCAAAGGATCGTAGAGATGGGGGCAAATCCCGAAAAGGTTACCGTCAACGGAAACGTCAAATTCGACCAACTGCCTCCCGAAATAACTCAAAAAGAGAAAGAAGCCCTCCTTCAAACCTTGGGCCTCCATGCAGGACAACCGATACTCATCGCGGGCTCCACCCATAGGGGGGAGGAGGAATTTATGCTGAAGGTCCTTCAGCGCCTCTCCCCCGAATACCCCGATTTGGTCCTCATACTGGCCCCCAGATATCTCGAAAGGGTAAGAGAGGTTGAGGTTCTCCTTGAAAGGGAAAAAATCCCATGGAAACGAAAATCCCAACTCCACGCAAAGGGGGATAGGGAGGGGGCTGTCATCATCCTTTTGGATACCTTGGGGGAGCTCTCCAAACTCTATAGCCTCGGAAGCCTCATCTTCGTGGGGGGAAGCCTGGTAAATGTGGGTGGGCATAATATCCTGGAACCCCTGTTCTTCAAAAAACCGGTCTTCTTCGGCCCCTACATGGATCACTTCCGGGAAATATCCAACGAAGTTCTCACAAGGGGCGCGGGATTTCAGATTAGGGAAGTGGAGGAGATGGTCTTTCACGCCAAAAACCTCTTGGAGGACGCATCCCTCATGTCGACCATGGGGAAATGCGGCTTCGAAATCATCCGGGACAACAAGGGAGCGACCAGCAAAACCCTGGAAACCATATCTCGGTTCCTTTAAGGGAAGGGGCGCGATGCGTCGGGCAAGATCTCTTGAGCGGATCATATTCGGGAAAAATGGGCCTTCATGCCAAAGGGCATATCTCTTACCCCTCCATGTGATCTCCTCCATTTACGGATTGGGAGTTCGGGCTCGCCTTTTTCTCTACGGTACCGGTTTCCTTAAGGGGAGCCGGCTACCGTGCAAAGTGATCAGCGTCGGCAATATTACCCTGGGGGGAACCGGGAAAACCCCCACCGTGGAATACATCGCCAAGCTGCTCAAGGAAGAAGGCATGGATGTAGTCCTCTTGAGTAGGGGATATGGTGGAAGAATGCGGGGGAAGTTCGGAGTGGTCAGTGATGGTAATCGAATTCTACTCTCATTCAGGGAGGCGGGAGATGAACCCTATAT
This sequence comes from Pseudomonadota bacterium, assembly GCA_030608745.1. Classification (GTDB taxonomy): domain Bacteria; phylum Desulfobacterota; class BSN033; order WVXP01. The sequence goes on from JAUWDQ010000052.1 coordinate 7,217, forward strand.
GCTGGCTCAACGGCTCCAAGGTATTCCCATTCTCATCGGCCGTCGCCGTGATCTCTCGGGCCGATACGCCTCTACCCAGTTTCACCCCCACGTGGCCATCCTTGACGATGGATTTCAACACCTGGGGGTCAAACGAGATGTAGATATCCTCCTGGTAGATTCCCACACCGGGTTCGGGAACGGTTACCTGTTCCCCAGGGGTCCGCTAAGGGAACCCCTCGATCAATTGAGCCGGGCCGATCTCTTTATCATTACCAAAGTGGAAGAACTTGATACCTGTGGAGAACTGGAGGAGAGGATAAAATCCCATAAAAAGAATGCTATCATCTTCCACAGCAACTACAGCCCCGATTATCTCACCGACCTGAATGGGGGGAAACGATTGCCCCTGGGATATGTAAAGGAAAGGCGAATCGCTGCCCTGTCTGGAATCGCCACCCCCGCTTACTTTCGGCACCTCTTAGAGCGGGCCGGGGCGAAAGTGGAGGAGGAGATCATCTTCCCCGACCACCATGTCTATTCGAGGAGAGATATCCCCATCATTCAAAGGGGTATGCACAAGGCAGAATGCATCGTGACAACCGAGAAGGATGCGCCCAAACTCAGTAGGGTGATAAAAGGGGATTTCCCCACCATGAGTCTGGGAATCAGCCTCAAGGTCATCGAAGGAGATCATTTCAAACGACTTCTCCTCGATCTGGTTATGGAACCGTCAAAGTGACTGAAGTTTCCTAACTTTTACAGGGAGTATTTTTGTAACCTTTTGATTATGTAGGAACTCAGGGGCTTTGCCCCAGCTGGCCTCCGGCCCTGAAGGGCCAAAGGGAAGACTGGAATACTGAAATGGTGGAATAATGGGTGAGAAGAATGAAAACAAAAGATCCGTTTCTTCCGCTTTTTTTCCCCATTATTCTATTATTCCATCACTCTTTTCTTTCCTCTTTTGATACCCACTATTCCAACAATCCATCATTCCAATTCTCCAAAAGATTATGCTCATGGACAAGGGTGTTCTCCAGAAACTCAGGAAGCTTCCACTCTAAGGGTATTGACAATCATTCAAAATTCCATTAATTAATTAGTTGATACTGCGATGGATTCAGGTGAGGGTGTCCGGTGGGCACCCTCTTGTTGCAAACATAATTCGTGAGGGATCGTCATGGAAAGGGATGGTTATCGTGTCTGTATCGTTGGTGCAACCGGGGTGGTTGGCCGGGAGATGATCAGCGTATTGCAGGAACGGGACTTCCCCGTAAAAGACCTCAAGCTTCTTGCCTCGGAGAGGACGGCGGGTACAACCCTGGCATTCAAAGGGGAAAACCTGAAGGTCCAGGTGCTTCAGGAGGATTCCTTTAAAGGTATGGACATTGGCCTTTTTTCCGCTGGTGGGGCCGTAAGCCAGAAGTACGCGCCCATCGCCTCCGAGGAGGGCTGTGTGGTAATCGATAATACCAGTGCCTTCAGGATGGACCCGGAGGTCCCCCTGGTCGTTCCCGAGGTCAATCCCCATGCTATAGCCGACTACAACCATAAGGGGATCATAGCCAATCCCAACTGTTCAACCATTCAGATGGTAGTGGTCCTCAAACCAATCCACGATGTAGCTACAATAAGGAGGGTGGTCGTTTCCACCTATCAATCCGTCTCGGGAACGGGCAAGGAAGCCATCCGCGAGTTGGAGAAACAGACCTTGGCCATATTCAACCACCAGGAGGTTAAAAGCGAGGTCTACCCCCACCGGATCGCCTTCAACTGCCTTCCCCATATCGACGTCTTCTCGGAGAATGGTTACACAAAAGAGGAAATAAAGATGATCAACGAGACCAAGAAGATCATGGAGGACGAATCGATAGGGATTACGGCCACCACCGTAAGGGTCCCCGTATTCTACGGCCACTCGGAATCGGTGAATATCGAGACCACAAAGAAAATCACCCCAGACGAGGTAAGGGACATCCTCTCTCGCGCCCCGGGCGTCATCGTCGTCGATGATCCAAAGAAGAATGAATATCCCTTGGCCGTCTATGCAGCCGGCAAGGATGAAACTTTCGTGGGAAGAATCAGGGAGGATAAATCCATTGAAAAGGGGATCAATATGTGGATCGTCTCCGATAATATTCGTAAGGGAGCAGCCCTCAACGCGGTTCAAATCGCGGAGGTCTTGCTGAAACACTATTGGTAGAAAAGCATGAAATCCCCATGTTTGAAGCAAGAGCATACCGCAATCTCGTCAAAACCGATGACCTCACCCCATTCCGGGTAACCATAAGGGAAACGGATCTATTCCTGTTGGCGCAACGAAAGTTGGAATCGGAGACCAGGGAAGCCGTAATCAGGTATCGCTGGCAGATCGAGCAATATATCCGGCACCACCCGGAATTCCGCACAAGCCTAGCGCCGGTGAAGAGTGACCCCTATGCACCGAAAATTGTGAGGGAAATGCTTAAGGCCTCCCGACTGGCAACCGTGGGCCCCATGGCCAGTGTTGCTGGGGCCATCGCGGAATTCGTGGGCAAGGACCTCATTCCTCTCTCCCCGGAGGTCATCTGCGAAAATGGGGGAGACATCTTTATGGCCTCCTCTAAGGAAAGGGTTGTTGGGATCTTTGCTGGAAAATCCCCCTTGAGCTTCAAGGTTGGTCTGAGGATCAAGCCCGGGGATACCCCTTTGGGGGTATGTTCTTCCTCCGGCACGGTAGGCCATTCGATGAGCTTCGGAAGGGCCGATGCCGTTTGTGTCCTCTCGAGATCAGCCTCATTGGCCGATGCCGCGGCCACTTCCATCGGAAATCTCATCGAGGGAAGGGGAGACATCGAAAGAGGGTTGAAGTACGGGTACCAGATCAGGGGCATCATCGGAGTTCTGATCATCGTGGGAGAAGCCATGGGAATGAAGGGAGACCTGGAATTGGCCAATCTGGACTCTTAATGGTGAGGCATCGATGACTGAAACCATAGCTATCACTACCCTGGGATGCAAGGCAAACCAATTCGATTCCGAGATGATACGGGCGTCCCTTGAGAGGGGCGGATTTGAGATCATTCCCTTTTCCCAACGGGCCGATATCTATATTGTCAACACGTGCACCGTTACCCATAGAGCGGACTACCAATCCCGGCAATTGATCAGAAGGGCCCACCGCCTCAACCCATCCTCCCTGATTGTGGTCACGGGTTGCTATGCCCAGGCATATCCCGAGGAAGTCCAAGGGGTAGAGGGGGTAGGGGTGGTTCTGGGAAACGGGGAAAAGGCCTCTATTGCCGATATCCTCGGGAATCCCCCCATGTGCTCTTGCCCGATGGTCAATGTAGGCGATATCAAGAAAGAGACGAAGATCGGAGAAGCCGACATCGACCGGTTTTACTGCCACACCCGGGCCCTACTCAAGATTCAAGATGGGTGTAATGCCTCGTGTTCTTATTGCATCATTCCCCGGGCAAGGGGGAGGAGTCGAAGCCTCGATCCCCTTCGGGTGACTTATCACCTTCAAAGGCTGAAGAAAGGGGGATTTAGAGAGGTGGTGATGACGGGAATCCATCTGGGCATCTATGGAGCCGATCTCTCCCCACCTACATCACTGGCAGAGCTCTGCAAGAAAATGGAGGGAATCCCCGTACCCCAAAGGATCAGGTTGAGCTCCATCGAGCCCGACGATTTTTCTCCGGAGTTGATCCAATCCATCGCCACCTCACCAAAAGTGTGCCACCATCTCCACATCCCCATGCAAAGCGGCGAGGACGATATCCTTCGGCGTATGCACCGCAACTACGATGGGATCTTCTTTGCCGACCTCGTCCAAACCCTGATCCATCGTATCCCGGACCTCAATATCGGGGTAGATGTCATCGTCGGTTTCCCCGGAGAAGGGGAAAAACAGTTCCGGAAAACCTATGACCTCTTGGAGAAATCGGACATCGGTTACCTCCACGTCTTTCCCTTCTCCAAGCGAAGGGGCACTGAGGCCCATGAATTCCCCCATCAAGTCGATCCTCGAATAAAAAAACGGCGATGTGAGGCATTGCGGGCCCTGGGAAGGCGAAAAAAAGCGGCTTTTCAGGGGCGATTTCTCGGGCGGGAGCTAGAGGTCCTCGTTGAGGGAAAACGAGACAAACTCACCCGAAGGCTCAAGGGATATTCGAGGAATTATATCCCCGTCCTCATTGAAGGGGAAGATGAATTGGTGAACCGAGAGATCAGGATATCGGTGACGGACCTTGATGATGGGAGAATGTTGGGGCGTGTAGTGGGAGATACCTGAGGGCGGTAGCCGAAATGATCGCAATAAATGGAAAAATGGAGAGGGATAGAGTGGAAGCGTTATCCGCACTGCAAAGGGAGACCTCCTACCAGTTCAATAACCCAGATCTGTTAGAGTTGGCATTGACCCACAGGTCTTACGCCAACGAAATGTCCGGGGGGACGTTTCGGGACAATGAAAGGCTTGAATTTCTGGGGGATTCCGTGCTCAATATTATCGTCAGCCACCTCCTCATGGAAAGGTTTCCCCATTGCCATGAGGGGGAGTTGACGAGGCTGCGGGCCTCCCTGGTCAATGAAAAATCCCTGGCCAGGATATCGAAAAATCTCGGCATCAACCAGTGCATACTCTTGGGAAAAGGGGAATCCCTCAGGGGGGGAAGGGAGAAAAGCTCCTTAACCTCCGATGCCTATGAAGCCCTTATCGGTGCCGTCTATCTCGACGGCGGTTTCGAAAAGGCCTTCGGGGTCGTTGAGAAGCAGTTTACCCCCCTGCTCGATCAAGGATTGACCGATGACGGTGATTTTAAGACCAAGGTTCAGCAGATCTGTCAGAACCGGTTTGGATGCTCCCCTCGATATCGATCATCCGACGTGAAGGGGCCGGAGCACAATAAGACCTTTGGGGCGGAGATCTACATCGACGGCCGACTCTATGGCTACGGTGTTGGCAAAAATAAGAAGGAAGCTCAGCAGAATGCGGCTCAGGAAGCCCTGAAGAGGATCTCCAGAGAACAACCATGACAAAGGGTGGCAAGCCCTCTCAAAGGCCATTCATCATTCCTATCTTCGTTCCCCATATGGGATGCCCACACCAATGTGTGTTCTGCAACCAGACCTCTATAACCGGATCCAACGCCAATATGTCCCCAGGCTCCATCACCGAAAGGATCCATGATCAATTGAGAGCCCAGCGGGGAAAACCCATCCGGAGAGAAGTTGCCTTCTACGGGGGAAGCTTTACCGGAATGGAGAAAAAGGTGCAGATGCAACTCCTTTCGGCGGTCCAACCTTTTATCCGAAAGGGATTAATCCATTCGGTGAGGGTATCTACCCGCCCGGATTACATCGACCCCCAGACCCTGGAACTCCTGAAGGGGTACGGGGTTAAAACCGTGGAGCTGGGTGTCCAATCGATGGTGGAAGAGGTCCTCCGATGCTCAAAGAGGGGTCATACAGCGGATGATGTCCTGAAGGCGGCG
>JAUWDQ010000289.1 GCA_030608745.1 Pseudomonadota bacterium
TTCGGGAGATGGCGCGTGACAGGGGAATTTCAAATGAGGAGTTCTTGAGGGATGTAACCGTCATCGTTCACGGTACTACCGTTACAACCAACGCGGTCCTGACCTATACGGGGGCCAAGACCGCGTTCTTGACGACCGAAGGGGTCAGGGATGCCCTGGAGATGAGGAGGGGGATCAGGGAGGAGCAATACAACAACCGATATCAGAACGTGGAACCCCTCGTGGAACGCTATCTCAGGTATCCCATTCATGAACGTCTCGATTACAAGGGGGATATCATCGTTCCCATCAACGACCAGGATGTCAACGATGCAGCGGACCTCTTTCTGGAGGAGGGAGTCGAGGCCATCGCTATCTGTTTCATGAACTCCTTCGCCAACAAGAACCATGAGGAGGTGGCGGCGAAGATTATTCGGAAAAGGGTGCCTGAGGCGTATCTCACGATCTCCAGCACCCTGCTGCCGTCCATCCGGTTTTACGATCGGGTCAGCACCACCGTTTTGAACTCCTATGTGGGGCCCATTCTCAAGGGATACCTCAATTCCCTCTTGGACAAGCTGAAGGGCCAGGAGTATAAGGGGGTAGTCCTGATCATGCAGTCCAACGGTGGGGTTATCTCCCCTGAGGTAGCCAGCGATAATGCGGCCGTGACCTTGCTGTCCGGACCAGCCGGCGGACCCATTGCCGGTATCGCGTATACATCCATCCAGGATTACGACGACTGTATCACTATGGATATGGGGGGAACCAGCTTCGATACCGCCCTGATCAAGGATAAAACTCCCTTTGTTACCACTGTTGGCGAGATCAATCGGCTTCGGCTAGCCCTCCCCATGCTCAACGTGGTGACCATCGGGGCGGGAGGAGGAAGCATTGGATGGATTGATGAGGGAGGATTGCTCCGAATTGGGCCCAAAAGTGCCGGGGCCAAGCCCGGCCCAGCCTGTTACGACCTGGGCGGGGAGGAGCCCACCTGTACCGATGCAGACTTGGTCTTGGGATACCTGGATAAGGACTACTTTGCCGGCGGCAAGATGCCCTTAAACCTGGTCAAGGCCGAGAATGCCATAAAGGAGAGAATAGCCGATAAGCTCAAATTTGACCTCTATGAGGCTGCCTTGGGGATGTACGATGTCATCAACGTCAATATGGCCGCTGCCGTAAGGGAGGTGTCAGTTAAACAGGGCCAGGATCCAAGGGATTTCCCCCTGGTGGTGGCCGGGGGAGCCGGGCCAAACCACGCCTGTATGATCGCCTTGGAACTGGAGATACCGGTCATGATCATCCCCAGGGAATCCTCCATCTTCTGCGCCGCGGGGATGCTCATGTCCGATCTGAAACACAACTTCGTAAGGAGCTATCCCACCCTGCTCAAGGACGCCGATGTGAAGAGGTTTAAATCCCTCTTCGAAGATATGAAGGCCGAGGGGCTTTCGCTGTTGAAGCTCGAGAACATCCCCGAGGACAGGGTTGAATATGTCTATTCCCTGGATATGCGGTACGTAAAGCAGTATCACGAGGTGAACGTGGAAGTGACCCGGGAGGAGGTGGAAACGGGAGATTTTGAAAGCATGGCCGGTAAGTTCCACCCCCAACATAACAAACTCTACGGGTATTCCCTGGAGGAACAAGGGACGCCCATTGAGCTGATTAACATGAGGTTGGTCTGCATCGGCAAAACCGAGAAGCCCGAGTTCATGGTTGATGATTACACAGGAGAAGATCCATCTCCGGCCTTCAAAAAAAAGAGGAGGGTGTTTCTTCCGAGGGGGAAGAGGTTTGCCACTGTTGATATCTTCGATGGATTTAAGCTCCATTACGGCAACCGTATCGAGGGACCGGCTATCATCGAACAGGTCAATACCACCACCTTTGTGACCCCTGAATATAGTATTTTGGTGGACAGGTATGGGAGCTACACGATGTTCCTCAAGGAGAGGGAAGGAGAAGTGAAGGGGAGGATCCTCTCATGAGAAGAATCGGTATCGATAAGATCCTGGTTTCTATCCTTCAGCGGCGGTTTAAATCGATTACTGAGGAGATGAGCATCGCCCTGACCATGACCACCCGTTCCCCCATCCTCTGTGAGGCGAAGGACTTCGTCACAGGGCTGTATGACGACCAGGGGAAGATGTTGGAGCAGACGGAAAACCTTCCCATCCTGGCATTCTCCCTGGGCCCCGTGTGCGAATACATCGTCAACTACTTCGGTGAGGAGATTTATCCCGGGGACGTTATCTTCCATAACGACGTCTTCTCCATGGGGAACCAGAACAACGATGTGGCCGTCTATAAGCCCATCTTTTACGGTGACCAACTCGTGGGATGGTCTGCCTGCAAGGGACATCAAGCCGATATCGGCGGAGCTGTTCAGGGTGGATACAATCCCCAGGCGACGGAGGTCTGGCAGGAAGCCCTGCGGATTCCCCCCGTAAAGGTTTATGAGAAGGGAAAGCTGAGAAGAGACGTCTGGGATTTAATCTTCGCCAACATTCGGCTGAAGATGGTCGAGGAGGACATGCGTGCCCAAACTGGGAGCTGTGTGGTCGGAGAACGGGGAATCTTGGCTCTGGTAGAGAAATACGGCCTGGATGTCTTCAACGCCCATAAGGAATACCTCTTCGACTCTACTGAGAAGATGATGAGGGCGGAGATCAGGACCATCCCCAATGGAGTCTATTTCGGGGAGGCCACTGGCTATTACGATGGGAGACATCCTGGGTCCAAATATACGGTCCGGGTAAAGATCACGGCGGAGGATGGTGGCATCACCTTCGACTATTCCGACACCGACCCTCAGACAGAGGGGTTCGTAAACGGCACCTATACCTCCAGCGCTTCGGCGACTCTCCTGACCTTCCTCCAGAT
>JAUWDQ010000204.1 GCA_030608745.1 Pseudomonadota bacterium
GGATTGCCCATTCTCCCTTTAAAATTCCGGGTCTGTGTGGCCACAACCACCTCACCATCGGCGGGAATACCCTCATGAACTCCCATGTAGGGGCCACAATTAGGAGCGAGAACCATTGCACCGGCCTCGGCAAAAGCAGCCAATGTGCCATCGTTAAGGCATTCCAGGAAAACTTGCTGAGAATTCGGAATCACGATGAGGCGAACCCAGGATTGTTTCTTCTTGCCTTTCAGGATTTTAGCAGCGATGTGCATATCCTCTGCGCGCCCATTGGTGCAACTTCCTATGAATACCTGGTCTATTTTCAGGTCTTTTACGTTTCGAACCTTATCGCCATTTTCGACGTAGTGTGGTTTTGCCACCATTGGTTCTAATGTTGAGGCATCAATGGAAATTACCTTCTCATAATGTGCGTCCTTATCAGCAAGGATTTCTCGATAGTCTCCTCCTCTCCCCATGGACTTCAAGAAGTCCTGAGTATGCTTATCCGTCTCCATAATTGCCACTTTTGCTCCTGCCTCGACCCCCATGCTAGTAATGGTAACCCGGGCATCCATACTCAGATTACCAATCGTTTCACCTCGAAATTCCAATGCCTTATATATAGCCCCCTCTGAACCAATTTCGCTCAATAAGTAAAGATATATGTCTTTGGAGTAAACTCCCTGAGGAAGTGCACCACCAACCTCGACTAAATAGCTTTGAGGCACTTTCAGCCACGTTTTCCCTAGTTTTAGTATCGCGGCCATGTCAGTTGAACCCATACCAGTACTAAATGCCCCCAAGGCACCATGAGTTGTGGTGTGTGAATCCCCTGCTACGATAACGTCGCCGCACTTCACGTAGTTTTCCATGAGATGGGAATGAATGGCGCCTGTGCCTGGGTCGTGCCAGAAGCAGCCATGCTCGAGCGCGAAATCCCGTATCAGTTTATGTTCATTAGATAGTCCCCTTGTAGAACTTGGGCCAAATTCGGTGCAGAACATGATCTTCTTCGGATTAAAAACTTCTTTCCAATCCTTCTCCTTCATCAGCCTCACCGCCAGTGGTCCGGAACCGTCATTAAGCCCCACAAAATCAAGATTAACTACAATTGTCTCACCCGGAGTTACATCACGCCCCACCTTTGCGCTCAAGATCTTCTCAACAATCGTTTTTCCCATATACCCTCCTCCAAATCCTATTTATCACAGCGGCCCCAATCTATTAAAAAAAAGCGCGCTTGTCAAGGAAAAAATCGAGAACCTCGTATCTTGTTTTCATTTGCATTCGATCCCCCCTCCTTGCCATCCCGGGTTAAGCGGCTGAAGGACACCAAATTCTTCTTGACTTGAGCCAACTATTTTCGTTTAATGTTTGGTGCAAGAAGGGGGAAAGGATGCTCTTCTGGTGTGCTTCCACAGACTCCGAATCCGATCCTTATATCAAAGTCTGGCACCGGCAGTTTACCGCTGCGGGGGCACAGGCTTATTGCGCTTCCCCGTGCCTTTAGATCTCTTATCAGGATTGCCGCACCTCTGTGGTAGTTGGCTGGAGATCGTTGTCTATTGAGCACTTTCGGAGCCGGGTTGGTAAGGAGCGCTGTCCACATTGGGCCTTTACGGGATTGATTCAAACCCTTAGGGGGAATCGCCATTCTCATGGATGGGATCACAGAAAAGGAATCCGGCTCGGCTGTGGTTGTTGCGGCCAAGATTTCGTCTCCTGAGCGGGCGACGTAATATTCGGATATGGATTTTTCCAAAAGCGCCGTTTGTTAGCTCCGGCGTGGTCCTTATCACTTTCTGATTTGGGTAATGAAAGGAGGGATAGGTGTGATGGATACAAAAGTAGAGTGGTTGGGAAATGCAGCATTCCGCATTACTCACGACAGTAAGGTCTTTTTTGTTGATCCGTGGCTTGACGGAAATCCAGAGTGTCCGTTAGCAGTCGGTCAGGTCAAATATGCCGATGCGGTATTCGTAACCCACGGTCATCCGGGCCATTGGGGCAGGGGTGACTCGGTCAAGATTGCCGTTTTGACGGGGGCGCTCTACGTAGCCCCGACGGAATTGTGTGATTATTTCGTTGCACGGGAGATGCTGACGGATAACCAGGTTTTCCGTGTTGAACCTGGCAAGCAATACGAAGTTCTGGGCTTGCCTTTGGAGGTGATCTCAGCACCTCACCCGCCGGTTCCGAAGCAACCCGTTTGGTTAGCGGAGGTTCCGGGGGAGCCAAACTGCGGATTTGTATGGAGATTCGGGCCGAAAGTCATCTTTAACATTGGCGATGCGGAACCCGATCCCGTTTTTGAGGAGATCGGAAAGAGATATCAGATCGACCTTGCAATGGTACCCCTTTGGGGCAAGGGAATGGGCATATCAATGGAGCAGGGGGTGAAAAACAGTGCTGACATGATTGCTGCACTGAAACCGTCTAAAGTGTTCCCTACCAACAGGTACGAGAAAGATAACCCGGTGGTGAAACTCCTTGCCGATACGCTTCGGGAGCGGGGGGTTAGCGTGGAGGTGATGTCGCAGAAGATTGGATTAACGGTGGAAGTGTGAGTGAGAGGAGGGGAGGAAAACTATGGGGAAAGGCATCGTTGACTTAATTCCGGAAATCAAGAACATTAAGGACGAAGATCTCAGGCAAAAGGTGATTAATGTCTGGGAGGAGGCGGTTACCTTAGGAGGCTGGGATGTTCCTGACCAAATACCGTTCAATCCGGACCTTGGACCTTCGCCATCCCTGATTAACCATACGCGGTCAGTCACCCGCATTGCGCTTTCCTTTGCCGAGGAATACGAACGGGATTATGGGAAATGTATCGATCGGGACATGTTGGCGGCAGTCGCCATCCTTCACGATGTGAGCAAGGCGTTGGAAATTGAGCCCGGTCCGGAGGGTCCAGCGAAATCCGAACTGGGCAAAAAAGTGCCTCACGGCATCTTTGGCGGATACCTTGCCTGGAAGGCAGGGTTGCCACTGGACTATATTCACCTGATCATTACGCATACCCCCAGAATTGCGATGTTGCCCAGCAGGCTCGAAGGGATTATTCTGTCCTACGCTGATCTGCTGGACGCGGATAGTCATTTTTTTAGAGGCAAGGTGCGGACCATAATGGAGAGGCACAAATTTGAGGAGTAAAGGAGGGGGAAACGATGACGAGTAAAACGTATGCAGAAATACTAGCGGAGTTCTCGACAGGGGTCCGTTTCGAGGATCTACCGAGCACCGTTATCGAAGCAGCAAAGCTGAGCACCATGGATAACGTGGGTTGCATACTTGCCGCCCGCGACGAGACTTCGGTGAAAGTCGTAGTAGACATGGTCCGATCGTTCGCAGGGACTCCTCAGTCGAGCATTATCGGCTTTTGGGAGAAGGTTCCGGCACCGTGGGCAGCTTATTGCAATGGTGTGGCAAATCATTCTCTTGAGCTTGACGACCACATAGCCCACAGCCACTCGATGAACCATCCCGGGGTCGTGAGCGTACCCCCGGCACTAGCGCTCGGGGAATACTTACACACCAGTGGAGAGGAGTTCGTAACCTCCCTGGTGCTTGGCTACGAGGTGACCAACAGGATTAATGCAACGGTTCCACCTGGCTTTGATAACTTCGAACGTGGCTTTCATGGCACGGCTGTAACCGGAACTTTCGGAGCGTCCGTGTTGGCGGCACGCCTCCTGGGACTGTCCGCTGATCAGACCGCGACCGCCATGGGCATTGTTGGTAGCCTCACCTCCGGTTCCTTCGAGTACAAGGCATCCGGCGCCTGGACGAAAAGGCTTCATGCGGGCAATTCCTCAAAGAATGGGATTTTGGCAGCCCTGCTTGCAAAATCTGGATTCACGGGACCCCACACCGTCTTGGAGGGAAGGCATGGGTTCCTGAATGGGTTCTTCGGGAAGGGCAATTACGACACTTCGGTCCTTACAGAGGAGCTAGGGTCCAGCTGGGAGATGCGCTACATTCAGTATAAACCCTTCGCTTGCTCTGGCGTTATTCATTCCTCTGTCACGGCCGCCCTTAACCTGAGAAATAAACACGGTATCAGGCCGGAAGATATCGCAGAGATCCAAATTCGTACGGCGGAGAAAATGATTAAGGAATTTGCGGAGCCCTTCGAACACAAGGCGAGCCCTCGCACGGTCGTGGACGCTCAGTTCTCCATGCCTTTTTCGGTCGCCTTGATATTCTGCCGCGGCAGCGCGCTTCTCGATGATTATACAGACGAGATCATAGCGGACGAGAACATCAGACGCGTTGCCCGCCTAGTGAAATCCATACCGGATCCTGAGATAGGGAAAGTGTGGCCGCAGCAAGAACCCAGTGAGGTAACCGTGCGTACTGTGGGTGGTAAGGTTTTAGTGGAACACGTTGATGGTGGAAAGGGTAGTCTCTTGAATCCGATGACGAGGGAAGAGCTGATTGAGAAGTACAAGACCCTTGCATCGAGGGCGCTCACTAATAAGGAGATCTCTTCATCCCTGGATTTTCTATTAAATCTTGAAAAAGAGTCTGACGTTTCGAAACTAATGGATATCCTCAGTGGAGGAAAGAGGAAGGGTAAATGATCACGATACTGGAGACTATGGCCGAATATGTAACCGGGTTACGCCTCGATGGCGTACCTGCGGAGGTGGTTGCCAAGCTGAAAACCGCTGTTGCCCACAACTTCGCATGTGCCCTATCGGGAAGAGTGCTCCCATGGTCGAAGGCGATACTGGGGGCACTGACT
>JAUWDQ010000265.1 GCA_030608745.1 Pseudomonadota bacterium
TAGCATACTTCTTGAGGAGCTTCGTCTGATCCACTACCAGATCCCTGAGTGTGGGAAAGAGGGAGAGGGGCTCAAGCTTCATCCCATCCTGTAACACCGTCATACACGCCAGGCCAGGCTCTCCGTTGATCAAAATAGCGCATGAACCACAGGTGAACTCGCGGCAATTCGAGCGAAATGCAATGTACTCTCCTTGATCCCAAAGATACTCCAGGGCCTGTATGACCGTCATGGTAGTAACAAAGGGAACCGTATAGGTTAGCATTTCGGGAGTCGCATCGACCTCTGGATTATATCGGGCTACGTGAATCTGAACCATCTTCTCAGGCTTCTCAATGGGTAGGATATAGGCTGTCAATTCAATCCTCCTAACGCAATTTAGATCTCAGTTTCGTGCCATGGGAAATCGGAATCAAAAAACTCCGGGATATTTTCAGGGTCAAGAACGGACTTATCCACAGGCTTGAACCGATGCTTAAGCTCTCCGTTCTCCATAGAGAAGACAATATTCTTCAGCCACTGCTGATTATCCATCTTGGGGTAGTCCTCCCGATAGTGAGTGGCCCGGCTCTCCTTCCTCATCAGGGCACCCCTTGTGGACACCTCCTCTATATCAACCCGAACAAAGGTCTCTAAGGCATCAATCAATTCGTAATTGTAACGCTTGCTTTGATCGGCCACATAGAGCCGGGGCAGATCATCTCCTTTCAGTTTTTCTACCTCCTCCACCATCTTCTTCATCCCCGATTCATTTCGGAAAACACCCATGTAGAGATCCATCATCTCTGTATGAGGCCGCCGAATGGACATTGCGCGGATCCCTTCTCTAGGATTCCCATTGACAAGCCGTTCAATCCTTTCACCTTCCTCCCTAACCGCATCCCGGTCGATTTTGCCTGTATGCCCTTGTTGAAGCGCCTTGTCCGCTGCCTCCCTCCCGGCAATCTCCCCAAAGACTACGAGATCAATAAGGGAATTGGTACCCAAGCGATTTCCGCCATGAACGCCCCCGGCTGTCTCCCCGACCGCAAAGAGCCCTGAAACTCTCGACTCCATTCGCTCATTGACAAGGACACCCCCGTTGGAATAATGGGGACGAAAACGGATCTCCATAGGTTCCTTGCGGATATCATACCCATAGACCAGGTATTTGTTAAAGACGGTCCTCAGCCTGTTCTCGATCACTTCAGGAGGAAGGTGGGTTACACTGAGGTAGATCCCTTGGCTTTTTGAACCCCGGCCCTCTGTAATCTCCCGGTATTCGCAAATGGAAATAAAGTCGCGAGTGCTCAACTCCATTCGCTCAGGAGAATACCTTTTCATAAACCGTTCCCCACGAGAATTGGTGAGTTGACCTCCCTCTGATCTCACACTCTCACTTACGCTTCCCCGTACCCCATAAGGCCACCACGTATGAGTAGGATGGTACTGCGTAAACTCCATGTCCACCAGTTCCGCTCCCGCACGAAGAGCCATGCAATAACCATCTCCCATTTGTCGCTCGGCAGCCGCGGGCCAGCAACCTACCCCCCCGCCCGTAGCCAAAATGATGGTCGGGGTCCTAAAAAGGCAGAGGTTTGAACTGGCCTTGTCCAACCCCACTGCCCCTGTCACTCGACCCTCATCCACTAGGATACGTAAGATCATCATCTCGTTGAGAATAGGGATGTTTCTGCGCATCACTTCCCTTTTCAGAGAGGTCATCAATTCATGCCCAGTGGCATCACCACTATAGACGGATCTGGGTTTGGAATGACCTCCGAAAGTTCTCAGTCTGTAGTTCCCATTTTGGTCTCTGTCAAAAATAGCTCCAAAGGTTTCAAGTTTTGGAATAAATCTCAGAGACTCCTTGCAAAGTATTTCCACAAGCCGCTGATCATTGAGGAACCCTCCGCCGTACAAAGTATCCTCAAAATGAACCCTCCAACTATCCTCAGGATGGAGATGAGCAACGGCCATGCCTCCATGAGCGTTGGGTGTGCATCCACTTTTTCCCAGTTGGCCCTTATCTGCCATGACTACCCTGGCCTTATCCTCTTGTGCACTGATGGCTGCAAAAGCAGCCGCTCCGCCGCCCCCCACCACCAGAACATCACACTCCACTACCTCTTTTACCCAGTGTTCCATCGCAGACCCCTCATGATCGTGTTAATAATCCCCTCCAATCCATCCCTGGAGGCAAATCCTTGTTTCTCAATCGCCCCTTTGACCGCTTCTTATGATGGGAAATCTTGGATATGGATTCGACCAATCCCTCCAGTGGCCAAGACTACAGTCCTAGCCTTGATGAAAACTGGTAATATTTTTTGAGGAGGGCTCCCCCTTCTGATGAGCTCAAGAATGGAATCTTCTGCTCAACCCTCTTTCCTCGAGTTACTTCCAACCGTTTAAACGATTCCATCATCCTTTCAGGATACGCCATATTCTTTCCCTTCTTTCTTATGAAGCTTGAAGCCGAACGCTAAGGAACCGTTCAGAGCATGAAAACCATTCAAAAAGAAACCTTTTGTGATAAGACTATTACGGGCAGGAGCGCTTGTCAATGCACGAAGGCTAAGGGTTAGATCTAATGAACCCAGATTTAAGTTGGCTTGAGTGGATTTTGAACCACAATATATTGCTAAGTGCTTCAATGCGCAAATACTAAGGACGTATTTTCTGGAGCAGGATCTGAGTAAATGCTCACTCAGCACTAAGTCCTGAGGGCTTCGACTGAGCTCAGCCGAAGTCTAAATATGTTCGTAACCGAACTTATGAACCGAAGGACTAAGCTTTTTCCCTTAACAAACAATGCCTTTCCCCCTATGCTCACGTCACCAAAAAAACGCGTTTTCATCATTTTTCCGCCGGATCCCGGTGGAGTGGGGAACCATACCGTCGACAAAGCGCCCCGACCCGCGGCCTTCCAGGCGCATGGTTTCAACCCCCGGAGATAGCCGAGGAACTCGGTGTGCTCTTTCCTGAAAGTGAGTCTAAAACGTAGTTACCCAGCAAATCATATGGGGGCTTGTGGACCATCCACATTTTTGATTGCCCGGGGGAAAAATATTTCTTGACAAAGCTTTCTTGGCAGGCTACCATGGGTTGGCTCTGGGATCCCGAACGATGTGTGGAAGGCCCTTTCATTCCTTTGGGTCGGGGGCCTAGCTTTCGGTCTCCGATGATGGGTCCCAAAAGGGACCGGAAACACGATTTGAATGCAATACATTGAAAGGAGGTCATCATGAAGAAAAAGGAGAAGGAAAATCTTTTCAACCTGAACCGTCGCGATTTCATTAAGACGACGGGTATCGTGGGTGGGGCGGCCATACTCGGTATCAACCCACTTGAGGCGCTGATCGCCGAGGCTGCCGTGGAGCCCATGGATTCGGCCACGTTGGCCGAGCAGGAAAAACTCTACGCCGCTGCAAAGAAGGAAGGAGAGGTCACGCTCTACCAGTCATCTGC
>JAUWDQ010000293.1 GCA_030608745.1 Pseudomonadota bacterium
ACGCATACCAGTCACTCCCAGCCTTCAATATGCAGAGAATCCACAATGCCGACAATCACTGAGATTACGCAGCCGTCCGGATTATCCAGAATGAGACCCAGGTGCAGGATCCTCTCCTTGGCTTTACCGGTTCCCTCGGGACGGCCCACCCCTTCGTAATGCTCGTGGCGGCTTTGGGCGGGGTCAAGCCCGGAGATAAGATTCTCCTGGCAAGCTATGGTGACGGGAGCGATGTTCTCATCTTCGAGGCTACCGATGCCTTGCCGGCCTTTCAGGAAAGGGATGATTTTACAGTCCTCCTAGATCGGAAGGAATTGATATCAAGCTATACGAAATATCTGGCCTTCAAAAAGACTTTTGAGGTGGAATCCCAGGACTATTATTCGTCAATATCGGCACTCTTCAGGGAAAGGGACCGATTTTCGCGGCTCTTGGGGGGAAAGTGTAGGAATTGCGGATATATCACCACCTTGACCTTACGGGTTTGCCCCAACTGTCGAAAGAAGGATCAGTTTGAGAATATGAAACTCGCTCGAAAGGGGGACGTGTTCACCTTCACCCAGGAATGGTATTATCCTTCCCCCGAACCTCCGACAACCCTTGCCGTCGTTGACCTGAAGGGTGGGGGAAGGATCTACTGCCAGATGACGGATTGTTCGGATCCGGGGATCGTCAAGATCGGGATGCCGGTCGAAATGACCGTGAGGAAGTATCACGAGGCCATCGATTTGCCACACTATTATTGGAAATGCAGGCCCATTTATACGTGAGTCGTGTCCGTTATCCGTGTCCGTGTAAGGATCTTGTCTTTGCAGTCCCTCTACGCCGATTCACGACCACGGTACACGTGGAGGAACCATGAGCGTCGATTTAAGGGATAAAATAGCCATTGTAGGTGCGGGGTGTACGCGGTTTGCCGAGAACTTCGATTTGAGTTACGGAGACATGCTGGCGGAAGCTTGTTTCGAGGCATTCGAGGAGGTAGGGATTGGGCCAGAGGATATCGACGGGGCATGGCTTTCCACGGCATTCGTAGACGGAAGCGCCATGAAGGGACGATCGGGTATGGATCTCGCTGAGCCGGTCGCCCTCTTCGATATCCCCATCACTCGGGTTTCAAACTTCTGTGCTTCAGGGGGTAACGCCTTCAGGGAGGCTTGCTTGGGTTTGCTCTCCGGGGTCAATGACGTTGTTTTGGCGGCAGGGGTTGAAAAACAGAGGGACCGCCCGCCCCAGAAAAGCCTGGTTAAGATGATGGTGGTTGCCCAACATCAGTTCCTTCAAAAGGGGGAGACGCCGGCGGGGCAATTTGCCGTTTACGCCACCCGGCACATGGCGAAATACGGCACGAAACTTGAACATTTCTGTATGGTCTCCCACAAGAATCACAAGCATGGAATAGGCAATCCCATTGCCCAGTACCGGCAGGAAATCCCCATGGAGACCATCTTGAATTCGCCCATGGTTGCCTATCCCATCAATCTCCTGTGCTCCTGCCCCACCACCGATGGAGCGGCAGCCGTAGTTCTGGTCCGGGCCGAGGATGCCAAGAACTTCAATAAGGATTACGTTTTGGTCAAGGCCCAGGAGTTGATCGTAAACACCGGGTGGGATCTGCCCTTCTTCGACCCACGGTATGAATTTTCCCACTTCCCCTCCACCCGACTGGCGGCCCGGAGGGCTTATCGTGTGGCTGGAATCAAGGATCCGGTGAATGAGATTGACCTGGCCGAGGTTCATGATTGCTTTGCCCCCGTTGAATTAATCGTTTACGAGGACCTGGGGTTCTGCAAGGAGGGCCAGGGAAAGTATTTCATCGAGGAGGGACGGTCAACGGCCGAGGGGGATCTTCCAGTGAACATCAGCGGAGGCCTCGAAAGTTGCGGCCATCCCGTTGGGGCTTCAGGCATTAGGATGATCTGCGAGATTACGAGACATCTGCAGGGCAAGGCGGGCGAAAGACAGGTTAAGAACGCAAAATTAGGCCTTGCCCATAACATAGGCGGCCCCTGTGCCATTACCTCCCTCACCATCCTGGGCGCCCCTTAAGGCCCCTCAAAACTCCCCTGGCGGTTGGCGGGATCATATATGAAATACAAGATCGGAATCGATGTCGGGGGCACATTTACGGATTTCCTGCTGGCCATGGAAGATGGGACTACGCAGATCTACAAGGTGCTATCCACCCCTGACGATCCCTCTATTGCAACCATGGAGGGAATTCGGGAGATGGCGCGTGACAGGGGAATTTCAAATGAGGAGTTCTTGAGGGATGTAACCGTCATCGTTCACGGTACTACCGTTACAACCAACGCGGTCCTGACCTATACGGGGGCCAAGACCGGGCTCTTGACCACCGAAGGGATCAGGGATGCCCTGGAGATGAGGAGGGGGATCAGGGAGGAACAATACAACAACCGATATCAGAACGTGGAACCCCTCGCGGAACGCTATCTTAGGTATCCCATTCATGAGCGTCTCGATTATAAGGGGGATATCCTCGTTCCCATCAACGACCAGGATGTCAACAGCGGCTTTTAACCTGCTCCTGTACCACAGATAAATACCCAAGGCTAAAAGCACCAACAATAAACTTGTCGCTGTCACGATTGACCATATTGAAGCTGATAAATATTGAAAACCTTCCATTTTATAAAACTCCTATATGTTCATCTCAATTAGATTTGTTTTTGGATGATGTTTTCTGAGCTTCTGCAAGGGATTTACGTTGTTTTTGCAGTAATTGGTT
>JAUWDQ010000268.1 GCA_030608745.1 Pseudomonadota bacterium
GCCCTCCGGCAGTTCGTGTAGCTTCCCCCTCGAGAGGATGAAGACCCTTCGGTTCCCCTCATTAGTGCAGAGGAGGCGATCCCCCAGGCCGAGTTCCTCACAGATCTGTATGGTCCATGGCTTTTCGGACAGAAAGCAGTCCGGACCGCCTTCAATGGTGAAACCGTCCACCTTTTCCGTGACGATGCATCCCCCGAACCACTTCTCCTTTTCAATCAGGATTACCTCAATATCGAGTTCTGACCGGGCGACCTCCTCTTGAAGGTAGTAGGCGGCGCTGAGCCCTGAAATTCCCCCTCCTATAATGACCGCTCTTTTCAATTCTTCACCTCCGTCTGATCATGAGCGCTCTACGTTGCGTTCGCAAGGTGCTCATGCACAATGTGGGAAAGGGCCTCGATGAATTTATCAGAGTCATTCAGGGATGGAGACCGCCGGAATGACATTCCCATCGATTCGGCCTGCTGCTTATAGAGGATATCGATGTCATAAAGGGTTTCCACGTTGTCGCTCACAAATCCCACTGGCACCACCAGGACCTCTTGATGGCCCTCTCTCATCAGCTCTCGGAGGACAGTGGTCACCTCCGGATCCAGCCAGGCCCCACCTTTACCTCCTCTGCTCTGAAAGCCCAGTCGCCACGGGAGGGGACCCGTAATCCCTATGATTCCCCTGATCGTTGCCTCGATCTGTTCCACATAGGGATCCCCGGTAATGGCCCTTTTGGGGAGGCTGTGGGCACTGAAGATGATATGGACCCTATGGCGTACTTCAGTGGGGAATTGAAGAAGCCCCTCTTTAAGTTTTTCTGCCAAGGCTTGAAGGAAAAGGGGATGGGTGTGCCATCCCCTTACTACAGAAACCTCTATTTCCCCTTTCGAGGGGACCATTGCCCGTTGCAATGCAAGCACGTACGGCTCGGTGCTCATTTTGGACTGGTAAGGGCTGAGGCTGAGGGCGACAATATGACGGATCCGATCACTGAGGATTTCCCCGAGGGTCTCAGCGATGAAGGGGTGCCAATGTCTCATTCCCACATAAACCTTGAACCTGGGGTCCTGCGTGTTCAGGTTCCTTTCAAGGCCCCGGGCCTGGCGAAGGGTGATCTCCAGAATGGGGGAACGTCCCCCAATAAGCCGGTATCGTTCCTTTACCCGGTGAAGCCTCTTGGCGGGAACCTGGCGACCCAGGACCTCCTGAAGGAAGGGTTCTACCTCCTCCGCCGAATTGGGCCCGCCAAAGGCCATAAGAAGGACTCCGATGGAGAATTGACGTTGAGACATTTCCCCCTATCTCTTACTCAACCGATGGACGGTTTCCACCAGGAAGATGGCATTTTCCACAGGGGTTTCCGGGAGGATTCCATGCCCAAGGTTAAAGATATGACCGGGGCGATTTCCCGCGGATTCCAGGATCTTCCGGACGTGGGCCTCGATCACCCCGCGTGAGGCCAAGAGCACTGAAGGGTCCAAGTTCCCCTGGATGCCCACATCATAGCCTAACCGTTCCCATGTCCCCCCCAAATCCGTACGCCAGTCGATGCCTATCACATCTCCCCCCGCCTCCTTGATGAGATGGAGAAAACCGCTGGTACCTACGGAGAAATGGATGAGGGGAACCTTTTCCTCCACCTCCTGGATCACCCTCCTGGAATAGGGAAGGACATGGGCCTCGTAGTCCCAGGGACTTAAGCAGCCCACCCATGAATCGAATAGCTGGAGGGACTGGGCCCCCCTATGAACCTGAGCCCTCAAATATCGGATGGTGACCTCCGTCAGTTTTTCCATAAGAAGACGCCACAACGAGGGGGCTCCTAACATCAACCCCTTCGTCTTCGAATAGTCCGTGGAATGTCCCCCCTCAATGAGATAACTGGCCAGGGTGAAAGGGGCCCCTGAGAATCCGATGAGCGGAACCCTCCCCTCGAGCTCTCGCCGGACGATCTCAATTGTCTTTAAGAAGAACGGAACGTGTTCATCGGGTTCAATGGGGCGAAGCCGCTCGATATCGGTCTTTCCCCTTATGGGGTTTCGAATAAGGGGTTTTCCTCCCTTGGCGAATTCGAGCCCAATTCCCATTCCCTCCAATGGGAGGAGAATGTCACCAAAGATGATAGCGGCATCGACCCCCAGTTTCCGTACGGGAAGCAGGGTAACCTCGGCTGCCAAATCAGGGGACTTACACAGGTCGAGAAAGCCAACCTTGCGCCGGATCTCCCGGTATTCCTCCATGTATCGCCCGGCTTGGCGCATCAACCAGACGGGGGTATATTCCGTGGCCTCCCTTCGGCAGGCCCTCAAAAATACGTGATCTCCCCCCATGAAATCATCCCTATTGGATTCAGTCTAAAGGTTGCATTAGCCAGTTATATCAACGAAATATAACACGTGCCCAACGATGGTTGTCAACCTCAATTTACCGGAAGTCCCCCGGATTTGTGGAGAACATCCTTGTCCATGAGCCTAATCTGCTTGAGAAGTTGGGTACCCATCAAGGGTGAACAGGCTTTGTCGTGAGCTCAGCCGAACGAAAGGAGAAGACCAGCCCTTTAGAGCCTATGGGCGGGTTGGAAAGGTATGCACTTTAGCTCTCAGGAGTTCTGTGGCTGAGGAATATTTATCCTCGATTTAAAACTTTTCGATACAAAGTTTCTGATTAATTGAAACATGATGATCTCGTAAAAAGTCAAAATTCGATGGCAAAGTAAAAAGCTCCAAATTCAAGGTGCGGGTAATACATTTCTAAAAACAGAGGAATGGGAAAAGGCAAAGGAAAAATCCGAGCGAGTACTGTCGAAAAATCCTGAGCACCAGGACGCACTATTGCTGAAGGCCGCCTGTCTTATGGCAGATAAAAAGGAGCAAGAAGCAGAGCCTATACTGAAGTCGCTCATACAAAAAAACCCAAAAAAGGCAGAACCCTATCTCATATTGGCCAGGTCAATGCTAAAACGGGAGGAAATGGACGGGGCGAGTAATATCCTCCGGGATCTGCTTGTTCATGACGAAAAAAACCAGACCGCAAGGCTCCTGCTAACTGAAGTCCTGGAAAAGAACAATGATCTTACAGGTGCAGAAAATGAATACAAGCAACTTATCCGTCAGAACCCCGAAAACCATGGGTTTAAATTATTGCTCGCAAATTTTTACGGCCGCACAGGGAAAGCCAGGGAGGCTGAAAAGATCCTGAGGGGCATGATCGCTTCCTCTCCTGAGAAGGAAGCATACCGTCTGGCTTTGGCCCGGTTTTACGCTGAGAAGAGGCAGAACAGGGAAATGATTGAAGTGCTGAAGGAGGCCATGAAGGATTTGCCCGAAAAATACGGG
>JAUWDQ010000209.1 GCA_030608745.1 Pseudomonadota bacterium
ATGCACCGGAAAGGAAAGGTTTTTTCATCTTGCCCGCCGATAAGGAGAGCAATAACGATAGGGCCTTTGTCATGGTAGAATCGACGGATACGGTTGAAACGTGGCGGCGAAAAGGGCTTGGTTCGGTTGCTCCCTCTATGGCCGACTTTACTCAAGGGGAGCTCAAGGGATATCATTTATATGTATCGCCTTAATTAATTCCGCATAATTCAAACGAGGACGAAATTCTAAATCGACTCGGCCGAGCTCGTCGTGGGCCGAAGCACTAAATCCTAAACAATATCTAAATCCAAATGGTCAAAAGCTTATCTTCTGAATCATACCGTTTTGAGTTTTTACCTTCGGTCATTTGAATTTGTTTAGAGTTTAGAAATTAGTATTTGGAACTTGCTTTTATTCTCTCCTATACGCAAATATTTATTCGTCATATACAGGTAAATGTGCATAATTTGGCAACAGGGATCAGTTGAGGCGATGGAAATCGAGGTCAGGCTATTCGCTACATTGAGGGATTATCTACCCAAGGGAAGCAGCCAATTCTCCTGCAAGCTCACGGTCAATTCCAGCAATACGGTAAGGGATATCCTGAAAAAATTGAAAATTCCCGGTGAAATCCCCAAAATCATCTTGGTTAACGGGGTTCATGGCAACCTCGAACAAGTCCTAAAACGGGGGGACGTATTGTCCGTCTTTCCGCCCGTGGCCGGGGGTTAGAATCCAGCCCCCATCATTTCATTTCGATAATCTCCACCCCTTTCGGCGTATCCAAGCGAAATATCCCTTCCCCCAATGAGGGGTTAATTTCCCATTCTAAAAGATGCATTTTCATCCTACTCCCCGACCCGTAGCTCCGGAATTCGATGTCCGTGGGAAAGAGGATGCCGTCCCTTTTCCTGAAACTCGAAAACAGGGCTTCCCATTGCAGATTTTGCTGATGATCAAGCTCAGCGGCTCTAACCAGGGCAAAATGGAAGGGGTTTATCCAAAATATCCGCCTTGACCCTTCTGAGATATCTTCCTCTATAATATAAAGCCTATCCCCGTGACTATAGTGGATAGCAAGGTGCTCATCATCCGCCCAACTCACCTCCCCCACCATCATTGGAATAATCTCCCTTATCCCCTGGCAGAAGGGGAAAAAGGCAGGAAGGTGTTTCAAGGGCGATGTTCCCCGATAAAAACGATTTTCGTTGGGGATGAGGATTTCGAAAACTTCGCCGTCCGTTGTCAAATAGAGCAGGGGTTGCCCAATGGGGCTGAGGGCTTCCACCCTCAGTGAAGCGGGTTTCCTGACGATGATGAGCTCCTCCAGCCTGAAGTGTTGTTCTCCGAGGTTGATCGTGGCCCTCACTATGGCCCTCATGGACTGGATTCGCCGATTTCTTGCCTCTACCCGTTGGAGAAGATCACCGGAGGAGAGGATTTCCCTCGGGACCCTTCCCGGCCACAGCGATACACAGCTCGAGAGGAATGAGAGGTAGAAGATCAACAATCCCCCTCTCAAAAGGAGTGCTTTCAAGGAGCCTCTCCCTTTTTCGTCTTGATCTCCTTGATCTTTTTCCTCAAGCGGTTTAACTGATCCTCCTTGGGTTTTAGTTGCAGTGCCTTTTCGTAAAGCTCCAGGGCCTTTTCGACCAGGTTGACCTTGAGGTAACTGTCCCCTAGGTGTTCCCTAATGATAGGATCATCGGGGGTCAATTCGATAGCCTTTTCCAATTCTCTAATGGCCTTTTTATACTCCCCCTTCCGGTAATATACCCAGCCCAAGCTATCGGTAATATAACCACTTTCGGGTTTCAATTTGAGGGCCTTCTGGACCAATTCCAGCGCCTCATCTAGATGGATTCCCTTGTCTGCGAAGGTGTAGCCGAGGTAGTTCAAAGCGTCGGCATGTTCGGGGTTTAATGTGATCACTTCCCTCATGCGTCGCACCATCTCCTCAAATTTACCCAGTTTGTCGTAAAGGATCCCCATCCGGAAAAGGAGATCCGTGTTCTTCTCATCGAGCTGATGGGCTCTTGTTACCACTTCGAGGGCCTTTTCCACCTGTTTTCCCGTTTCATAGAAAGAGGAGAGCAATAGATAGAGCCCAATCTCCTTGGGCTTGATCTGAATCGATCTATCCAGGAGATCGATAGCCTCATCCAATTTCCCCAGATCTTCGAGGATGAAAGCGGCATTCTCCCTCGAATCGACATAGAGGGTCGATTCTGCGGGGATCTTCATATACTCGGTTATAGCCTGCTCATGGTTTTCCCTCTTCAGATAAGCCGTTGCGAGATAGAACCTCACCTTATCATCTTTTGGATTGGACGCCAGGACGAAACTGAATTCCAAAATGGCATCATCGTAATTGCCCTGTTCGAAATAGACGAGCCCCATCTTAACCCTAATGTCCAAGTCCTCGGAATCAAATTTTTGAATCTCCCGGTATTGATTTAAGGCATCTTCCCATTGGTCCCCCTTAACATACAGCTGGCCGAGTCGCTCAAGGGCCGCCCTGTTTTCGGAATCGATCTTTAGAACCTTTTGGTAGGTCTCAATGGCCATTTCCGGCTTTTTCTGGATCTCATAAATGGTTCCGAGGTCGATTAAACCCGATATGAAATCGGGTTTGACGGAGAGAACCCGCTCATAGTAGTCGATGCTTTCGTCGAACCTCTTCATCTCTGCGTGGATTCTCCCCAGGTAATAGAGTCCCATGATATTGTTTGGGGACTCATCGATCAATCTCTTCAAGATCTCAATAGCTTTATCGTATTGCTGAGATTCCCGATATAATGAACCGAGGTAGATATATGCCTGCTGGTTTTTGGGGTCGATCCTCAGGGCTTCCTGGTAGTGTTCGATGGCACTTGAGTTCTTCTTAAGGGTGGAGTAGAGACCACCGAGTACAACATGGGCTGGGACGAAGTTCTTATCAATGGTAAGGGCTTCCTCGCACTCCGCAATAGCTTCAGTGGTCAGCCCTTTCCTGATGTACAGGCGGGCCAGTTCGACATGAAGAAAAGCTGATCTTGGGTCGTAAGCAAGGGCCCTCCTCAATTCATCTATGGTTTCCTCCAGGTTCCCTTCATGCCCTTTCAATTGAGCGAGGATATAATGGTGATAGGCAAGGGAGGCTTTTTGGTCCCTCTCGGAGAGTACAGGGGAGTCTCCCACCCAGCCTTTGGGTTTCACCCCCTTTCCCATCTGAGAACAGGACAGTACCAGAAGGGGAAGGAAAAAGATAAGATATTTCTCTTTCGATAGCGTAAACATACTGATTATTTACCATAGTTCACTTCCACCGTCAATTGGGGAATGGGAAGTTACCAGGTTGCTGGGGAATTCCATTGTCCCTGAGCATGAGCGGTTAGACAGGTATTCCGTCCTCTCCTGATTCGATGAGGGGCGGGAAGGAAGAGCGGGGAACTTTCGAGCGAATGGGGGTTTTCCCCCCAAATAATCCACCCGTAAGGCCATATGTACGGAGGTCCGTCATGGGGATTGCCATCCCACCTGGTTTGGTGTATAGTGAAATCATTCAGAACGTCCGTTAGCTAGATTGGGGACCAGCGCCAAGGTGGGCAGAATCGGATTCACAACGACCATCCCCCTAGAGATTCTATTCGCCGCAAGAAAAATACCCATAGACCTCAACAACGTCTTCATCACCCATCCCGAAAAAAAAGCCTTGGTCGAGGAAGCTGAGCTGGAGGGATTCCCGCGAAATATTTGCGGTTGGATAAAGGGGATTTACGCGGTGACCACGAGGTTGGATTTGGATGAGGTCATCGCCGTCACCCAGGGCGATTGCAGTAATACCCAAGCCCTGATGGAAACCCTCCAATTGAAGGGGGTTAAGATCTTTCCCTTTTCCTACCCCTATGATCGGGATGAGGAACTGCTTCATCTTCAGATTAAGAAGATGATGGACCACTTCGGCGTCACGGAGGCCGCTACCGGGCGTGTTAAGATGAGGTTGGACAAGACAAGGGAAAGGCTGACATTGATCGATCGATTAACCTGGCAGGCAGGCACTGTAAGCGGATTTGAAAACCATTACTTCTTGGTGAATGCAAGCGATATGAAGGGAGACTTTGAAGCCTTCGAAAAAGAGGTGGAGGATTTTCTCAAGGAGGTGAAGGGCCGGGATAGGTTCGATACAGAGATTGCATTGGGGTATGTAGGGGTCCCTCCCATATATGACGATCTCTACTCCTTCATCGAGGCGTTGGGTGCTCGGGTGGTATTCAATGAAACCCAGCGGCAGTTCAGCATGCCCTACCGAACGACTACCCTCCTGGAACAGTACCTGAGATACACCTACCCCTATGATATCTTTTCCCGGCTAAGGGATATCCGGGGGGAGGTACAACGAAGACGAATTGTTGGGATAATCCATTACGTCCAATCCTTCTGTTTCAGGCAGATAGAGGATCTGATACTCCGTTACGAGATTGATCTGCCGATATTGACGATAGAGGGGGATAAGCCCACCTCTTTGGATGCCCGGACAAAGGTCAGGATCGAGAGTTTCATCGAAATGGTGAAGGGGAAGCAGGAGGGGCATGATTCGCCATGAATGTCGGAATCGATTTGGGAAGCCGAAGGGTAAAGATTGTCCTGATGGAAGGAAGTGGGATCGTAAGAACCAGGAGCTTCGATACTCTCCCCTTCTATAAGCGGTATGGCACGATCAGGGAGGGAAAGCTTTGGGT
>JAUWDQ010000155.1 GCA_030608745.1 Pseudomonadota bacterium
AAGAGGTTGGCGAAACGGTAGATAAAGGCCTCATTATCCCTGCCTGTTCCGTAGCCCAAAACCAGGGCCTCTGATCCCCAGCGGTCCCTTATTTCAAGAAATCTCTCGCTGATCTCCCCCAAGGCCTCATCCCAACGAATCTCCTTCCACCCGTTAGTGGTACGCCGTAAGGGTACCGTAAGACGATCGGGGTGATGGGCAAGAAAGGGGGCCATCTTCCCCTTTATGCACAACCTGCCATTGTTGGCGGGCCCTTGGGGGTCACCCTCCACTCGCGTCACCCTTCCCCCTTCCACATGGAGCAGCACCCCACAACCACCATGGCACCCCCGACAGGTGCTCCTAATTTTCTTGCTCTCTGCCATCCTGTTCCTCCCCTCCTCGCCGAGTAGCTGATCACGGGTAACGAGCGTTTCAGAATAACAAATTACCTCCATAATGACCAGAACCAATTCAAATCCCCCTATCAGTTAGGGCCCTCCCATGTTATAATGGCCACGTAGATTCCCAAATAAAGCAAACCGAGTGGAAGAATCAGCTGGGCAATAAAGGGATTGTGGGGCAAGGAGATCCGGCAATTGCGGCAAAACAAATGGAGGCCTGCCGTCAATGAAGCTTACATAAGCCTCCTTGACAAGGGGAAAATGCCCTGCTATTACGTATCATAAAATTTCTTGGGAGGCACTATGCAGCTAAAAGCAATGATCGCAAATTTTGTATATTCAATAATCGGCGGATTTATTACATTATTTTTTATGTATGTTGGGTTCAAACTCTTCGACAGGCTTACCGACTTCAATACCTCGAAGGAGTTGGCCAAGGACAACAGGGCGGTCGGAATAGTTGTGTTGGGAATATTTGTCGGGGTAGGAATTGCCATAGGCCTCGTTATCGGATTGGGACTTAATTGAAATCTTCCAATGATCGGACAATTCATCAATTATAAGAACTCTTCGATCCCTCTCATCCTCCCTATCTTTTTTCTCCTGGCGACGTCCGCCGTTTCCGCATCGGATTTCCCACCCGTAACGTCGAAAAACTGGACGAATAAATACGACCGTTATTTTAGGAAATATACCAAGCGATATTTTGGTCCCGGGTTTGAATGGAAATGGTTTAAGGCTCAAGCGATCGCAGAATCAAACTTGAATAATGAGGCTAAAAGCTGGGTCAATGCGAAGGGAATAATGCAAATCATGCCGAAAACATTTCATGAAATCAAAAAAAGGAATCCCTCTTTCGTCGATATCGATGAACCCCGCTGGAACATCGCTGCGGGGATATATTACGATCACCAACTCTATCAAAAATGGAAGGCAGAGCGGCCCTTAAAGGACCGGATGCTCTTTACATTCGGAAGCTACAATGCTGGCTTCCGAACGATTGTAAAAGCGCAGAGGGTGTGCAAAAAAGTCGGGTTAAATGAAAATCTTTGGCGAAGCATCGAGAGCGTTGCACCAAAAGTTCGTGGATGGCGTCATCGAGAGACGGTAGGATATATCAACAAGATCAGCACGATGATGAGTCCTATCACTGAATAAAGGGAACCCGGTGGATTTCAGCGGAGACGGGATTTCCCTTTATCCCCCTAATCGTTTGAAATCGAAATCCTCCTCCAGAATCTCTCCCTTCAAATGGGCCACATCCTTCTTCCCCTCGATGGCATTCAAAATCTCCTTATTACCGCTCACATCCCCCAAGAGGATGCAACCGATGATCAGGCCACCTTTGAAGATTAGTTTCCGATAAATGTATTTCTCTTCATCCTTCTTCACGAGGGATTCGAACTGGCCCTCTACGTCGATCTCCCCCGAGGAGACCAGATCAATCCCAACCACTTTCAGCCGGTTGGACATCACCGTACCCTCATACAGCTCCTCTCCCCCGGCCATATTAATGCCGGCGACTTCACCCTGCCTTTCCGCGGCCGGCCAAATCCCATAGAAATGGTCACGGTGCTGCACCAAGTCCCCGGCAGCATAGATAGAGGCGCTATTCGTCTCCATTCGGTCGTTGACGATCACCCCTTTGTCGATTTCCAAACCCAGTCCCTGCGCCAGCTCCAGGTTGGGCCGCACACCCGCCGAGATGAGGATCATGTCGCAGGAGATGCAAGTGCCGTCCTCCAAAGCCAGACCCTCAACCTTTCCGTCCCCCATTATCTGATTTGATTTGGCCCCCAGGTAAAAGGTGAATCCCATCCCCTCCATCTGCCGTTTCAACAATTCTGCCCCTGGCACATCCATCTGCCGAGGGAGCAATCTGGGAAAGAATTCCACGACCGTCACCCTCAGTCCGGACCTCCTCAGCCCATTTCCGGCCTCCAGACCCAAGAGTCCCCCACCGATGATAAGCACCTCGGCAACTTTGCTCGCATACTCCCTTATCCCCCGGGCATCCCCGATAGACCGGAGGGTGAAAACCCCCTCCTTCTCTATCCCTTGAATGGGAGGGATAAAGGAATGCCCCCCTGTGGCCAAGAGGAGTCGGTCATAACCATATCGCTTACCCTTGGCACTTCGAACCTTCCGCTTGCAGGGGTCGATCTCCTCGATGGCCTCTCCGAGATGGAGCTCTATCCCCCTCTCATCATACCAGGATTCTTTGCGAAGAATGAGGTCCTTCTCCCCAGCAGCTCCTGCAAGGAAATCTGGAAGCCTGATTCGGGTGTAGTAAGGAACGGGTTCATCCGTAAAGATAGCGATCTTCGCGTCTCCATCGTTTTCCCGAATCTTCTCGGCTGCAGTGGTCCCTGCAACTCCATTGCCTATAATGATATAGTTTTTCATCATAAAACCTCTCTGCATTCATCTTTGTATGGCCGAGTCGAGGACTCAACCGAGAACCTTTTCTATAATGTAATCCCTAAAGCAACCCATATTCAAGGAAATTTCTTCCTTCCGTATTTCCCTCATGGTCCTATGGATGGAAAAGGTGCTGAAAAGGAATTGAATGGGCTGTACATCTTGACAGAACTGTAATAAGGAAATATCTTCAATCATGGGTCGTTGAATTCGGGTGAGTCGAGAGGAGGGAGAAATGGGAGAAGAGGTGAAAAGGAGTTTTGTAAACTACACCATTGAGGAGAAAATGGCATGGGTTACCATCGACAATCCCCCCCTTAACGCCCTCAATCACACCCTTATGGATGAACTGGGCGCCGTCTTTAAGGAACTGGAGGAAAACGAGGATGTCCTCATTGTTATTTTGCGAGGCGGAGGGGAAAGGGCTTTCGTTGCGGGGGCCGATATCAAACAGTTTCCCCCCATGGATCAAGCCCTGGCTGAAAAATTCTCCTTCGAGGGACAGGGGGTATTCAATCAGATTGAGGACTTTAAGGGTCCTGTTATCGCCGTCATCCAAGGGTTTGCCCTGGGAGGGGGATGTGAGTTGGCCATGGCTTGTGATATCCGAGTTGCCTCGGAGGATGCCAAGTTCGGGCAGCCCGAAGTCGGTCTGGCAATCATCCCGGGTTACGGGGGAACCCAGAGGATGCCGAGGTTAATCCCAACCGGAAAGGCGAAGGAACTCATATACACAGGTGAGGTGATCGATACAACGGAGGCATCGAGAATAGGGCTGGTCGACAGGGTCGTCAAAAAGGAGGATTTGTTGGATGAGGCAAAAAAACTGGCAACAAAGATCCTCACGAAAGGACCTTTGGCTATCAAAGCCGCGAAAAAAGCCATCAACGAGGGATTGGCTCTGCCACTGCGAGAGGGGTTGAAATTAGAAACCCGGTATTTCGGCGCCCTCTTCACCACGGAAGATAAAAATGAAGGGGCCCTGGCCTTTTTGGAGAAGAGAAAACCCATCTTTAAGGGAAAATAACCCCTTGCACAATAATTCCCCTTTGGAGCGTGAGTATGGAAAACGAGCTTATCATCCATGAAACACCTCACCTTTCTCGTCCTTGGTTGATTGGGGGCTATGAGGGGTGGATCGACGCGGGAAAGGTCTCGAGTGGATCCCTAACCTACCTCCGGGAAAGTCTCAAGGCACAAAAATTCGCGGAGATCCTCTCGGATGGATTTCACCATTTCAGGGAGTTCAGGCCTCAGGTGGTGGTTGAGGATGGGTTGATTCGCCAGCTTGAATATCCTAAGAACGAATTCTTTTACTGGAAGAATAGAGGGTCACTGCCTGATTTAATCCTTTTTCTCGGAAACGAACCCCATGTTCGGTGGAAAGCCTTTGCCGATCTCTTCCTCAAGTTGGCCTCTCAGTTTGGTGTTGAACGACTGGTAACTATTGGCGGGCTCTATGACCAGGTGGTCCATACCATTCCTCGAAAGATATCCGTTGTAGCCAACAATCCCGATCTCTTGAAGGACCTTCTGGTGCATGATGTCCAAATGATTGACTATACAGGCCCTGGAAGCTACGTCTCCCTTCTCCAAGAGCGTGCCAACACCGATGGGATCGGCTCATTTATGCTTTGGGGGCGCGTTCCTCCTTATGTAATAATGAAATCTTCCTGGGATTGTGTTCAGATTCTCGAGTTACTCGTGAAGCTTGTTCCCTTTGAGGTCGATCTGAACGGATTGCGGGAAGAGGCCAAGCTCATCGATAAACAGCTCCAAAAGGCCGTAGAGGAGAAGCCGGATTTGAGGACATATGTGAAGCAGTTGGAATCCATCCACCGATCCAGACAGCCGAAAAAATCGAAATCCGGTGAGAACGTCATCACCATAGAGGCTTTTCTAAAGCATGTCGACAAAGGGGATAAAGAGAAGGACTAAATTTCACGAAAATTTCTCCCAACCTTCCTTCGGTAAGTAAGATATCATTCACAACGGTTTTTTGAGCACACCAGATTGCTATTCCTTGATTTAATAGCGCCTTATTTGAAAAAGGCCACCGCGGCCTTTTTCCAGCATAAGTGAAAAAAGGATTGTAGAAATGTAACTTGGGCTTCCGGCGAATGGATTTCCATGGTCCTTTATCTCTACAATATGCGGAAGGCGAATTTCCCGAAATCGCCCGCGAGTGCGATCAGAAGGAAGAATTCCCCGGGCATCTTTGGAAAAAGGCATGCCGGCTGGGATTCGTCGGGGTCTTCATCAAGGAAGACTACGGCGGACCTGGATTGGGGTTTTTTGAACACTGTCTCATCAATGAGGAATTTTGGAGGGTGGATCCGGGGATAGGCTTGTCCATTTTGGCCGCAACCTTCGGGTCCGAAATGATTCAACTCTTCGGAACGGAAGAACAGAAGAATGCCTTACTTCCGCCTTTGGTGAAGGGTGAAGCCATTACAGGAGCGGCAATCACGGAACCCGATGCCGGCAGCGATGTCACCTCCGTCATTACCCGAGCCATCCCCGTGGAAGGGGAATACATCATCAATGGTACTAAAACCTTCACCACCAATGGCACCACAGCGTCATCATCATGGAAACGGATCGCGAAGGTTTTGAAGCAACT
Organism: Pseudomonadota bacterium; assembly: GCA_030608745.1. Classification (GTDB taxonomy): domain Bacteria; phylum Desulfobacterota; class BSN033; order WVXP01. The sequence continues at coordinate 5,428 of JAUWDQ010000155.1, forward strand.
CCCCTCAAGAACAAGCTGGGAATTAGGGCGTCCGAAACGGCGGAGTTGATTTTCAGTGATGTCCGCGTTCCCAGGGAAAATTTGGTGGGCAAAGAGGGAAATGGGTTTCATCAGTTCATGGTCTTTTTCGACCATACGAGGCCACATATCTGTGCCCAGGCTGTAGGGCTTGCTCAAGGAGCCATGGAAAAGGCCGTTAAACATGTCATGGAAAGGCGTCAATTTGGAAAGCCTTTGGCTTCTTTCCAAGCCACCCGATTCATAATAGCCGAGATGGCTACCCGAATCGAGGCGGCAAGAAATCTCTACCATAAGGCAGTGTGGCTGCTGGATCAGGGAAAAACGGACTCCAAACTCACCTCCATGGCGAAATGGTATTCAGGTGAAATAGCGGTGAGGGTTGCTGATGAAGTCCTTCAGCTCCATGGCGGGTATGGATATATGGGAGATTATGACGTAGAGCGGTTTTACCGGGATGCAAAGATCGTGGAAATCTATGAAGGGACCAAGGAGATCGAAAAGCTCATCATTGCCCGTTCCATCTTGGGGAGGGTTTCATCAACGCCATAACAATGCCTCTCCCTCCGAGGAGATCCCCTTCCGCAGGTATTATTTTGAATTTACCCCCCTCCCTCCGGGTTTTTCCATTGGGACATCGGGATGAAAATCCTATCCCTGAAACCATGTCTTAAAGCTGCCTACGGGGACCCCAAAAAAAAAAAAAAAAACAAAAAAAAAAAAAAAAAAAAAAAAAAATAAAAAAAAAAAAAAA